>DAOVAE010000102.1 GCA_030671225.1 Desulfobacteraceae bacterium | reverse complement strand
CTGATTTCAGGCAATGGACGAAAAAGGTCCGTGTCGATACCATTGGGTATGATTCTGAACCTTTGAGCCGGGATCTTAAAATCTCTGCTTATATCATCCCTTGCACATTTTGAAACTGTGATAATGTGAGAAAGGGTTCTGGAAACCCTTTTTTGCATACCGACAAAAGAATACCATCGCATCTGTTTTACCTTTCGCCATAAAGACGAAGCCGCTTTTACAGCCAAATCTCTGTCCACTGTAATCGGGTGATGGATGGTGGCGATTGTCGGAATATGTTTATTAATGGACCGAATTCCATATGAAAGACTCTGGTTGTCGTGCACTATATCGTATTCGCTAATTTTTTTCCTTAAAAATTTATAAGCCCTTAGTCCAAATGTAAATGGTTCCGGGAACCCCATGGTGGAAACTCCCAGCCATTCAATAAGGTTGACGGGATTGGAAAGCTCTCTTAAAGAGGGCATCCTGAACAAATCATCAGGATTATAAAGGTCAAGGCCATGAATTCGAATCAGATTAATATCTTTTTCAAGATGCGGGTCGGGCGGTCCTGAAACCACCTCAACATGATGGCCCAGACCTCTAAGAGCTCTGCTCAAATTATTGATATAAACCCCTTGCCCGCCACAGTAGGGATTGCTTCTGTAACTTAACAGGCAGATTCTTAAAGGGTCGGCATTATTCTCAGGCATGATAAGATCTCATTACTGCCAGCTTTTCCAAAATTTCATCGTATTGATCAATCACATTTTCCCAGGCAAATCGGCCCATCGCTTCGGAAAGCTTTTGGCGTTTTATCTTAAATTGCGGATAATTTGAAATAAGAAAGCAGAGTTTTTCGACAAGTTCCGTATGATCTTGATAGAAGAAATCATCATGAAAGGCTTTTGGGATGATTTCCGGGTACGAGAGCCGGTCAGGGAGAAGAGGGATACAACCATAACGGATCGCTTCGACAACCGAGATGCCGAAATTTTCCTGTTTTGCAGTGCTGATTACAATTGTACCCTGCATCAGCCATCTGCGGTACTTTCTCCTGGATTCTTCATGGCCATAACAGACAATCCGGTCCCGGTAACGTTCCCTGGCGGCAATAAATTCTTTAGGAACCATCTGAAAATTTTCCCCCAAAAGGGCGAGGCGGAAATCTAAACCCCGTTCCAGTACCGCATCAAGAGCATTAAAAAAGTCTGCAGGATTTTTATCAAACTCCCAGCGATGATTCCATATTATCAACGGCGGCAAGCCGACATGTTGCATAGAACTGACCGACTCTCCTTGAGCCGGGAAACGGCACCCCGGATAGAGCACCCCGGCTTTGTTACGGATCGCGTTGACCACCCATTTGGGCCGGTATTCGGGCATCATATTTAAAAATTCAGGAAGTCTTGAGAAAAAGGCATCAAAATGGGTTTGAGAATTAAAAAGAATCTGGTCTGCTGCTAATGCCGTAGTGATGTCGGTGAAACCAAACTGGAAATCTCTGCTCTCACCGGGTGCCAGCGGATAGGTAAGCTGATTTTCGTGAAAATAGACCAGTGAGGGAGGATTGGACGACCCCCAAAGCGCTTTAAAGTCTGACAGGCTCATGAGGTCTGTGGTGATCAACCCGTCGTAGTCTGTAAGATTGGTAATTTTTTTTGCAAAGTACAGAGCCGCCCCCCGCATCCGCCACTTCCAGAAACGGGCGGGCAGTGTAACAAGGTCGATTCTGTGCCGGGAGTGTGAAATAAGTCCTTTGGCAAAATCCCGGTGTGATCCGCCAAAAAAGGGTTCTAAAAATAGAAATTTCAAATTGTTCTCTATAGGCTATAGGATTTATAAGGAATCCGGACTAAAAAACAAATTGAAAAGCGAGACAAACACCTTTGTTCTTAAGATCGGCTGAAAGGTTAATTTTAGTATTGTCTTTCAATTTTTCTATAAATTGACCGGTTTTTTTCCGATTGTATTTGTGGGCACTTGCTATGGCACCATATATGTTCCCGGCATAGAAACCGAATTCAACAAAAGCAATGACTCCGCCAAGGGCATTATGACCGTCATCGAAAGACTCATAGGCGGCGTATATCAGACCTCCATTAAGCAAAAAAGCTATTAGAGCATCCTGGTATCTTTCACAGTAAAGATACCCCGCACCCGGAATTATGGATAAAAATCCTGCCAGGCCGGGGTCCTTTTCTGGGATTAATTTTTCATTGTCAAGTTCGGCATTAAGTCTTTCAAGTCTGTACTTATTTTTATTTTTTGCACTTATTTTTGAAAAATAGAGCCTTGATTTTTCCCAGGATGCCGTTTCAATATGGATCCACCCTATCCTGTAATAAGCTTCATCCCTTACATTCTCATCATCGGTTATTGTAATTAGATTGTTAAGACTGATAATTGCAGGGTCAAAACCGTTTAGCTTCACATAACTTTCACTGATCATAAAATACGATTTTATAGAAAAGTCGGAATCCATATATCGATCGATCAACGCTTTGAAAGAATCTACGGCCTTTGTGAAGTGTCGGCCGAGGTAATACGACATGCCGATTCGGTACATTGCCTGTTCTACCCTTTCATCCTCTGGGAAGAAATATATAAACCGCTTGTACTCACTAACCGCCATTAAATAATCTTTGTTTGAAAAATAGTATTCTGCAAAGTCAAATTGTTTGTCAGGACTTATTTTAATAGAAGGCTTAAGATTGATTCCAGAATCGGATCCGGCAAAAGACTGAGAAAAGGAGATAAAAAGAAAAAATATGGTAAAAAAAGTGAGGGACAGACAAACAAAGCAAGTATTTCGGATACGCATAATTATTTCTGCCACCAGAAATCGTTATTATTTACTGGATCCAAGCTACGCTTCTCACCGTTTATCCAGACCGGAGCCGATAATTTGTTTTCATCTCTGCCGCAACGCATAAGCCTGTCACTACACATGATCCAGCCCAAAAAGGACCCGTGTTTATTAAAAGCTTCGATACAGTATTGGGAGCACGATGGATACATGGGACAACGATCACCGTCAGCCCTTGAAACGTAGTTTCTGAAAAATTTGATCGGATAAAGAACGGGGGATGTCTGTTTTTCCGCCGTCCCGGGTGACATTTTATGATTTTCTGCAACTGCCACGTTCTGTCTCGCAAAAAAAGTACCGCAAAACATGTATAGCATTATAAAAAAGATGATAAAGCGTGATCTCTTAATCATTGTTTACTTGTGGGTAACCCTCACTACATCTTCTATTGTAGAAATACCGCCTAAAACCTTTTGTACGCCGTCCTGACGCAGGGTAACCATATTCAGATTTAAAGCCTCATTTTTTATTCGGTTCGAATCGTGGGTTTTGAGTATAATGCTTTTTAAACTGGAATCCAAAAGCATTATTTCAAAAATGCCGGTCCGTCCCTTATAGCCTGTATGAAAACAGTTTTCACATCCATTCGCCCTGTAGATGGTAGTTCCCTTGAATTGATCCGGGGTAATCCCTATACTTCCCAGAGTCGCATTATCAGGTGTATAGGGCTGTTTGCAATCCCGACAAAGAACGCGGATCAGTCTTTGGGCGACGACAGCTAAAATCGATGATGAAATTAAAAAGGGTTCAACACCTATGTCGACAAGGCGTGTAATGGCACTTGCAGAATCGTTTGTATGAAGTGTAGAAAAAACAAGATGCCCTGTCAGTGCCGACTGAACAGCTATTTCCGCCGTTTCCTGATCCCGTATTTCGCCTACCAGGATTACGTCGGGATCCTGCCTGACAATCGATCTTAGTCCGCCGGCAAAGGTTAGGTTTATCTTTGGATTGACCTGTATCTGGCTGATCCCTTTGATCAGGTATTCGATGGGGTCTTCAATGGTAATAATATTTACGTCGTGTAGATTTATGGATGATAAGATTGCATAGAGGGTTGTTGTCTTGCCGCTGCCGGTGGGGCCGGTAACAAGGATAATACCATTAGGGGATTTGACAAGGTTTTCAAGCATTTCAAGCTTGTCAGAGGCAATGCCTAGATCTGAAAGTGAAATCAAAGAAGCCGATTTGTCCAAAAGCCTGAGTACGACACGCTCTCCAAAAGAAGTCGGAATGGTGGAAACCCGTACATCAATGTCCTGATTACCTATTGTAACGTCTAAACGACCGTCCTGAGGAAGACGTTTTTCCGCAATGTTCATCTTTGCCATGACTTTGATTCTGGAGATAAGAGCAGGCTGGACCCATTTCGGAGGGGAGAGGAGGTCGTAAAGAATCCCGTCCACACGATAGCGTACTTTGAAACTGTCCTGGTAAGGTTCCATATGGATATCGCTTGCGCGTGCTTTTACCGATTGGGAAATAATATGGTTCACAAGTTTTATAATCGGTGCGTCACTGATGTCATCCAGAAGATCTGCCTTTTCCTCAATTTCACTTATGATGGCACTGCTGTCTTCTTCCATATCCTGGACAAGCTGTTCAGCGGAGTCCCTGTTAAGATCATACGATATATTGATAGCGAAAAGAATTGCATCCTTTGTTGAAAGGACCAGTTTAAAATCATACGGTCCGAGAATCCTGATCAGATCATCAAGGGGCTGGAAGCATGCAGGATCATTTAAAGCTATAACCGCACCTGGGTCGGGAAGATTACCTGCTGCATTCTTCTGTTCAAGCTGAGGCAGACTATTGTCAAGACCCGATTTATTGGTGTCGCTTATTAAAGGAACCATGACGTGCTTTTTCAGAAATTGAATCGGCACCTGGCTGGTAAAATCAGTCCTGAAACTGTCAAGGGGAAGATCAGGCCAAAAAGGAATGTCGTATTGGGTGCTCAAGGCTTCGAGGAGCTGTTTTTCTGTAATAATTTTTTTTGTGACCAGTATTTCCCCGAAAGGGGCCCCTTTATCAGTTTTTATCTTTTGAGCTTCTTTTAGATCTTCCTCCGAAACGCCAAAGGTTTCCTTGAGTATCTGTGTAAGATGTTTTTGCATGCTGTTCCACGGTTTGCTTGATTTTAAAGGTCTCTCTAAGGCGAATTTTTATCGTACATTTTGATATTGCCTTCTTTGATCTGGTCTATTTGATCTTTCTTTTTTTGAAAAATTTCTTCTGCCTCAGCAGGGTGTTTTACTACGTGGGGTGTAATAAATATAAAAAGGTTGGTCTTATCAGCGGCACGTGAT
>DAOVAE010000040.1 GCA_030671225.1 Desulfobacteraceae bacterium | reverse complement strand
ACTTCACAAAAAGGGTCTTTGACCATGACGTCATCGATCTCACCGGCGGTTTTATTAAATACCTTTTTTTGGGGCGATCCGGCTTGAAGCACCCAGGATTTCAAAGCCCTGTAACAAAGGTATATAATGCCCAAAAAGATTATTAATCGCATTTATACTCAATGATCCTTTGTTCATTCTCTCCCAGTCTATCTAACAGATATTGCATATCCTTTTGTAAAACAGGATGGACGATCTTTGGATCTATATCACAAATAGGTCTTAACACAAAACGTCTTTTATGCATCCTGGGGTGAGGAACAACCAGTCCGGATGAATTTGTCACCAAATCATCATACAAAAGGATGTCCAGATCGAGAATCCGCGGGCCAAACCGTATAGAGTCATACGTCCGCCCGGCATCACTTTCGATGGACTTAAGTTCATTTATTAGCTGAAAAGGATCGAGGGTGGTTTCAACCTTTACCACAAAATTTACGAACCAATCCTGGTCTTTATAATCCACAGGTTCGGTTTTGTAAGACCGTGACCAATCCTTGACTACTACTTTATTCGCTCTTGTAAGTGCTTGTATCCCGCTTTTGCAATTTAAAAGTTTGTTTCCGATGTTTGACCCTGCCCCAATGTATGCAGTATGAATTCCCATTATTCAAAGTAATTGCGGGTTAGCAATTGTCTTTCCAGGCATCTTCCCAGAGTTGTGCCTTATAGATGATACGAGCATCACCTTCAAGATAAATATCGTAATATTTGCCTTCTTTTTCCTGATAATAGATATAAAGATATTCACCACTTCGTGTCAGAACCTTTACCGGGGACTTTAACTTTATTCTGCAAGCCATGACGATCGTACCGGCAACCGCCCCCGTACCACAGGCCAGAGTTTCATCCTCAACGCCACGCTCATATGTCCGGATTGCAATAATATTGTCCTTTATGTGGCTCAAGAAATTCACATTGGTACCGGCAGGGGCAAACATGTGGTGGAACCGTATCTCCCTGCCCACTTTAACAACTTCGGCATGGTCGATAGTCTCTTCCACAATCACCACGTGGGGAACACCGGTGTTGATACTTGAGATTAAAAGCGAACTGTTTTTAAGTTCAAGGGTATAATCGGTCTTGAGATCATCCGGATCCGACATTTTCACCTTAACCCGCTCATCCGAAACCTTGGCGTCAATAATACCGACTTGGGTTTCAAAAGACATCTTGGGTCCTGCAATACCGTTCAAATATGCAAATCGAGCTACACACCTTGCTCCATTTCCGCACATCTCCGCAACATTGCCGTCTGAATTAAAAAACCGCCATTTGAAATCGACACCATCAGCGTTTTCCACAAGTATAAATCCGTCGGCACCAACCGACATTTTTCTGCGGCATACACTGGCGATAAATTTTGGCAGATCGTTTTCGTCTACAACCTTTTTGCGGTTGTCAATGATAATAAAGTCATTTCCACTCCCGCTCATTTTATAAAAATTGATCTTTTCCATAATTCCTAACCCGGATAAACCAAAACCAAAATTTACATCTGCCAGACACAAAGAATATATTCTCTTCTTTCTTCGTGTCTTGGTGCCTTAGTGGCAAGGGAAAAGTTTTTACCACAAAAAAATATTATGTTCAGAGCTAAAGGACTAAATCTTTTAATCATCAAAAAACGGGGGAATCGACTCACCGACAACCAGATCCTCATAGTTCTGGCGCGCCTTGACTACATGAAACCGGTTATCCTTTACCATCACTTCAGCCGCCTTGGGCCTGGAACAGTAGTTGGACGACATGGTAAAGCCATACGCACCAGCACTCATCACCACAAGGAGATCACCTTTCTTTACATCTGGAATCTTGCGGTCTAAGGCCAAAAAATCTCCGGTCTCACAAATCGGCCCAACAACGTCTGCCGTTATCGTCTTGTTTTCTGTGGCTACAACCGGCTCGATGGCATGAAAAGCATCGTACAGTGTGGGACGCATAAGATCATTCATGCCTGCATCGGCAATAACGAATTCCTTGACTTTGCCGGACTTTCTGTAAAGAACCCTGGTAACCAGTATCCCGGCATTTCCTACAATAACTCTCCCTGGTTCAAGGATAAGTTTAAGATGGGAGCCTTTAAGGGCCGCAACGATTGCTCTGGCATATTCACGGGGATGGGGCGGTGATTCATCGTTATAGGTTATTCCAAGGCCTCCACCCATATCGAGATACCGGATTTCGATCCCCATTTGTTTGAGTTCATCTATCAAGGCATTTAAGCTTTCCAGAGCTTCCATAAAAGGTTTTGCTTCTGTAATCTGTGATCCTATATGGCAATCGATACCTGTTACATCGATGTTCTCAAGCTTGCTCGCGAACCTGTAAGCTTGAATGGCGGTCTCAGTATCGATACCAAACTTGTTTTTTTTCAGGCCGGTGGAAATATAAGGGTGTGTTTTTGGATCAACGTCAGGGTTCACTCGGATAGATACAGGCGCTTTTGTTTTTAAAAGTCCAGCCCTTTTGTCTATTAATTCAAGTTCTTCCAAAGACTCCACATTGAACATCAAAATTCCTGCATCAAGAGCATAGTCGATCTCATCTACGCGTTTTCCAACCCCCGAATAAACTATTCTGTCAGGCGAAAAACCGGCCTTTAACCCGCGATACAGTTCTCCGCCAGAGACAATATCGAGCCCACCGCCCAGGCTTTCAAACAATTTCAAAACAGCCAGGTTGGTATTGGCTTTTGCAGAAAAACATACAAGCCTTTCTATACCCTCAAAGGCTTCATTAAAAATCAAGAAATGACGCTTTAAAGTGGCATGGCTGTATAAATAAAAAGGGGTGCCGACCTTTTCGGCAATCATACGGATCGGAACATCCTCACAATACAATTCATTATTCCGGTATAAAAAATGATGCATAAATAACCTTCATCTATCAGGATTGAAAATTGAAAAACCATATCAATATTTCATCAGGTTTTTCCCTTCAATATTCATTAGACAATCGTCAATATTCAATTACCCTGCGGCATCGTAGCCGCCGGGGGTTTTTCATGGGCAGGCGGCCTGGGCGGCGCCTTTTTGCCGCAACCTGAGAAAAAAAAGGCCAGCAAAATGACAATAGAAAATTGTAAAATAAGCCTTTTTTTCTTTTTTTTATTCATCATCGACAAACAAACCTTCAATGTTCACAGCAATGTCCTTTTCAGCCCTGTCTATGGCATCTTTCACGTTTTCTGGCGCCGTCCCACCGATTGATTTTCGCCGGTTTATCATCTGCTCAGTTGTTAAAATATCAAAGATGTCTTTTTTGATATGGGATGAAAAGGATTTTAACTCTTCCAAAGTAAGTTCATGAAGTTCTTTTTTTTTGCTCGATGCATAAGCAACTGCTTTCCCCACACAGCCATGGGCCTGTCTAAATGCCATCCCTCTGGTTACAAGATAATCCGCCATATCCGTTGCGTTTAAAAATCCCGTCGATGTTGCCAGCCGCATCACTTCTTTGTTTATTTTTAGTTTGGGAAGCATTTTTATGTAAATCTCTAAACATTCTTTCAATATATCCACAGTACCGAACAAGGCTGTTTTATCCTCCTGCATGTCACGGTTATAGGCCAGCGGCAAAGATTTCATAATAGTCAGAAGGGATATCAAATCCCCGAAAACACGGCCGGTTTTACCTCGAACAAGTTCCGGCACATCAGGGTTCTTCTTCTGAGGCATAATGCTGCTGCCGGTGGCAAAGGAATCCGGAAGCTCTATGAAGCCGAATTCGGATGAAGACCACAGAATTAACTCCTCCGACATACGGCTCAAATGAACCATGCAAATACTTGCCGCTGATAGAAATTCGATGATAAAATCCCTGTCTGATACTGCATCTATGCTGTTCGCCGATACTTCAGGAAAATCTAGAAGTCCGGCCGTATACTCCCTGTCAATGGGATATGTTGTTCCGGCAAGGGCGGCACTGCCGAGCGGCATCACGTTTATGCGTTTCAAACAGTCACTGAACCTGTCGACATCTCTCGAAAACATCTCATAATACGCCATTAGATGGTGGGACAAGAGAATAGGCTGAGCCTTCTGCAGATGAGTGTATCCCGGCAGAACAACGTCAATATGGGTTTTTGACAAATCGACTATAACCTTTTCGAACATAACAAGTCGCTCTATTGTATTTAAAGTCTCAGCCCTCAAATACATCCTTACATCCAGAGCTACCTGGTCGTTTCGGCTCCTCGCTGTATGAAGTTTCTGGGCGACCTTCCCCACTTTCTCGATAAGCCCGGTTTCAATATGCATATGTATATCCTCCAGGCTTTTATCAAACCGGAAATCTCCCCGATCAATCTCTCTTTTGATTATCCCAAGGCCCTCGATTAAAGATGAAGCATCCTCTTCGGAAATAATAGACGTCCTGGCAAGCATACGGCAATGAGCAATACTCCCCTGGATATCATAAGAATAAAGCCTTTTATCTATATCGATCGAGGACGTAAAGTCTTCAACGATTATATCTGTCTTTTCAGAAAACCTGCCGTCCCAGGGCTTTTTAGCCATATATACCTCAACTATTTTTTGCCATCATCTTCTGAATACGGAGTCTCAATGCATTCAGACGTATAAAGCCTTCAGCATCTTTCTGGCTGTATACACTGTCATCTTCAAAAGTCGCGAAATCCTCACTGTAAATCGATTCATCGGATTTGCGCCCCAGTACACGACAGTTCCCCTTGTATAGTTCAAGACGTACAACCCCGGAGACATTTATCTGGGTCTGATCTATCATATTCTGAAGCAGCTTCATCTCAGGAGAAAACCAGAAGCCGTAATACACAAGCTCGGAATATTTTGGGATCAGAGAATCCCGCAGGTGCATTACTTCCCTGTCCATGGTAATCGATTCAACAGCCATATGGGCAACTCTCAGTACCGTACCACCTGGAGTCTCATAAATACCGCGGGATTTCATGCCTACAAAACGGTTCTCGACAATATCGATCCTGCCGATGCCGTGACGACCCCCCAGCCTGTTAAGCTCTGTGAGGAGTTCGGCCGGGGACATGTTTTTATCGTTTATGGCCACAGGATCACCCTGTTTAAACGTTATTTCAATAATTTCGGGTTGGTCCGGTGCATCCTGGGGAGAAACCGTCATGGTGAACATGTCGTCGGGAGGCTGTTTCCAAGGATCCTCAAGCAGTCCACCTTCAAAGCTTATGTGCAGAAGATTTCCGTCGGTACTGTAAGGTTTTGCACGGGTTGTCGGTACGTTGATACCGTGCTGTCCGGCAAATGCCATCAGGGCACTTCGCGAGTTAAACTCCCACTCTCGCCAGGGGGCAATGATCTTTATATATGGGTTGATAGCTAAGTAGCTGAGTTCAAACCTCACCTGGTCGTTTCCCTTTCCGGTGGCACCGTGGCTTACAGCATCCGCCTCCTCAATCTGAGCTATCTCCATCTGCCGTTTTGCAATAAGGGGCCTGGCAAGGGAGGTGCCCAAAAGATACTGGCCTTCATAAATAGCATTTGCACGAAACGCCGGGAAAACATACTCCTTTACAAATGTTTCCTTCAAATCATCTATATAAACCTTTGTTGCCCCTGTTTTTAATGCGTTTTCCTCTACTTGATTCAGATCATCTCCCTGTCCGATATCGGCTGAAAATGCAATAACATTACAACGATATGTTTGAATAAGCCATTTTAAAATAACTGACGTATCCAGACCACCCGAATAGGCCAGAACCACCTTGTTAACGGTATCAGACACGATCTCTCCTTTTACCCGGTTTTACCCGGACAAACCTGAAATAACAAATCACAAGCATCAAATCTCAAATAAATTCCAAACTAAAAGCTCCAAATTCCAAACTTAAAAGAAATACCAAAGCCCAAATAAGATCCAAAGCCAATTGCCTAACCTATTAAATAAGTCGTAGATTTAATGCGAAGCATTAGCGGGCAAATAATTTGTGTTTTGTAATTTGATTTTTTTGCCGTAAAATGCACAAAAAATATTACTTAGAAACTAAATTCAGATTTTACGTTTTAATAAAACATCAAGTATAGCTTTATGCATGTGAAGTTTGTTTTCAGATTGATCCCAGACCACTGAATTAGGCCCTTCCAGCACATTTTCGCTAATCTCCTCACCCCTGTGTGCCGGAAGGCAATGCATTACTATAACATCTTTGGCCGCATTTTTAACAAGCGTTCGATCTACCTGAAAAGCCTCAAAAACACTCTTTCTTCTGTCTTGTTCTTTTTCCTGCCCCATGCTGGCCCAGACATCGGTATAGATTACATCGGCATTTTTTACCGCTTTAACAGGATCCGAGGTTACAACAATATTACCAACTCCTCGCTCAAGCGCCATCTCCATGACTTCCTTATCAGGTGAATACCCGTCCGGACAGGCTAAAACAAGGTCCAAACCCAGGACGGCCGCAGCATTTATCCATGAATGCGCTACATTATTGCCGTCCCCAATCCAGGCTATCTTTACATCCTTATAATCGCCCTTGTACTCCATCACCGTCATAATATCGCTCAATACCTGGCACGGATGAAACAGATCGGTCAGGGCATTTATGACCGGGATGTCGGTAAATTCGGCGAACTCTTTTAACAATTCCTGTGAATAGGTTCGAATCACCAAACCGTCAAGGTATCTTGAAAGTACCCTGGCGGTGTCTCGAACAGGTTCGTTTCGGGCGATTTGGGTGTCCTTGGCACTTATGAAAATCGGTGTTCCGCCGAGCTGGACCATCGCCGCTTCAAAAGAAAGGCGTGTACGGGTCGACGGCTTATCGAAAATAAGCCCCAGGGTTTTACCGGTAAGGGATCTGTCTTTAGCCCCGTTTTTTGACATCTGTTTTAGCTCAATCGCCCGTTTAAAGAGAACTTCAAAATCCTCTCCGGCAAGATCTAAAAGTGTTAAAATGTCTTTTTTCAATTTATCCTCACCATCTGATTGAATATTTAAGGAATTTTTCCAAATTTTTTATGATTATCAATATCAAAATAATGGGCTAAAGCGAGTTTCTTAAATAGTCAATTTTCAATTTATAACCTCATCCAGACATGCCACAAGGGAGTCTATCTCTTCTTTTCCTATTGTAAGCGGTGGAATAAAACGTAAAATATTCTCCTGGATGCAATTTATAAGAAACCCTTTTTCCATGCACGAATTAACAATAGGACTTCCCTCAATATTTAGCTTCATTCCCAAAAGTAGGCCCATGCCGCGAACATCCTCAATCGATTCATGCCTGTTTTTCAACCAAAAAAGTCTTTCCTTAAAATAAGCTCCTATTTTTACGCAATGATCTATTATATTTTCTTCTGAAAGGACCCTGACAACTTCAAGGGAAGCCGCAGTGACAACCGGTGTACCGCCAAATGTTGAAGCATGCGACCCCGGCCCGAATGAGTCGGCCACATCTTCTCTTGCCAGCATGGCCCCTATGGGCAATCCATTGCCAAGAGCTTTGGCAAGGGTCATTATATCCGGTTCAAGTCCGAAATGTTGATAGGCAAAAAGTTTGCCGGTACGCCCGATTCCTGTCTGTATCTCATCAAAAATTAAAAGAACGCCGGTTTGGTCACAAGCCTGCCTTACGGCCTTAAGGTACTCGGGGTCAGGGCAGCGAACTCCGCCTTCACCCTGGATCGGTTCTATTAAGACAGCGCATGTGGACGGGCCGATTTTGCTGCGCAATGCGCTAATGTCATTAAACGGCACATAGTCAAAGCCATCAAGCACCGGTTCGAATCCTTTTTTTATCTTATCCTGTCCGGTGGCGGAAAGGGTGGCCATGGTCCTTCCATGAAAAGATTGCTCCATGGAGATCATTCTGTATCTCCCGCTTTCCCCTTTTTCCTTGAAATATTTTCTGGCCAGCTTAATAGCGGCCTCATTTGCTTCAGCCCCGCTGTTACAGAAAAATACCCGGTCTGCAAAGCTGTTCTCCGTAAGCCACAATGCCAGCTCTACCTGGGGAACTGTATAATAAAGGTTCGACACATGAAAAAGAGTGTCTGCTTGCCTTGAAAGCGCTTTTGAAACCCCTGGATGTGCATGGCCAAGGTTGCATACGGCAATCCCTGCAACAAAATCGGTATATTCTTTACCATCTGTATCCCAGAGCGTACATCCTTTGCCCTTTGCTATTACAATGGGAAATCTTTGATAGGTTTTTGCTATAACCTGATCCGATTTTTTTATT
>DAOVAE010000137.1 GCA_030671225.1 Desulfobacteraceae bacterium | reverse complement strand
TATCTTTTCTTATATCTATGGGATCTTTCGGCTCCATAAATGGATCCCATTTTTCGTATCCTTTTTTAAGAATATGTTTCTGGCGTCTGGGTGACATGCTCTCAAAAATAGCCTTTTTTCTCTTTTCTTCTTCAGGGATATTTTTCGTCATTTTACGTTCCGTTTTTCTTTATCTTTTTTTGCAGCAGCAATTCCAAGATAGTCCGCATCATAGTCTGTAAGCATCGCCATCGATACCGGTACAAGCATATCCGCCATTTTTCCATGCCTGCTCTTAATCCGATGAACAAATTCAGCGGTGATATCATACAGCTTTCTTTGAATTAAATCTAGATTAACCGTGGGATACTGTTTGCCCTCAACAAATCCCGACTTTCCGCATGTATAGCCGACCCCTCCTATGGATGTAGGTATGCCGTACAGCCGGCATGTTATCGGCCGATGTTCATACAGATCACACATTTCCTTGTCATTAAGCAGAGGGCACCTGATCCTTTCACCGGCTAAATCCGTCAGTATGTCTGCCTCATTCTTGCCGGCAGCTTTTTCTTTATATGCTTTTCTCTTTATTTTGTGTATTTTACGATCAGCCCGGTTTGATCTTTCGATCAGCCGCTCTCTTTCCTTGTCCTTAATAATTTTATTAAACTGATGGTTGAGATAGATCGCTTCGATTAACGTAAGATCGAAGAGAGCATAACAGCAGTCGTCACATTTGATTTTACATTTTACACATTCGGGAAACTCTTTTTGCACGCGTTCAAACACCTCGTCTGCCATGGCGACAACCGCTTCGTATCTTTCAAAATACGGTTTAAAGTCTATTTTCATAACTTAACTCCTAATTTGTTTCACGTGAAACATTATTTTCCGATACAAAACCGTCTAAATATCTGATCGATTACATCTTCCTTTGCAGTAACGCCCATAATTTCGCCAAGATTGTCAATTGCCTCCTTGATATCGATTGCAATCAACTCAAAAGGTGTTCCCTTGCGGATTTCTTCAACTGCAGAAACAGAGAGCTGCAGGCCTTTCTCAAGGGCTATTTTATGTCTTAGGTTGGGAATAATGGTATTGCGGATTTCGAGACCGTCTTTCCCCATTACAACCCTGGCGATTAAATCCTTAAGCTCATTGAGTCCCCTGCCATACAGCGCTGAGATCTTTAGATACGGTGTTTGTTTCCATAAATCGGGCAGTTCGGGCTCGAAGTCATCTGCCACAAGATCTGACTTGTTTACCACAAGTATTGCTCGCTTATCCTGTATGGTTTCATATATTTTATAATCTTCGCCGGACAGGGAAGTGCCGGCGTCTACCATAAATAGAATCAGATCAGAGCTGTTAATATATTCCTGTGTTTTTTTTATGCCTATAACTTCAACCGGATCATCGGTTTCATGAAGACCTGCTGTGTCGGCGATAATGACCGGAATGCCCCGGATGTTCAACGTTTCTTCGATCAAATCCCTCGTCGTTCCGGGAAAAGGAGTAACAATTGCTCTATCTTCCTGAATCAAACGGTTCATAAGGCTCGATTTCCCAACGTTGGGCCGGCCGACAACAACCATGTTCATGCCGTCTCTTAAAATATGCGCATATTCATACTGTTCAACAAGCTCTTTTAAATTATCTATAACTTGATTTTCTAAAACCTCAATTATACTATCTGTATTAATGTTTTCCCCAACATCATCCGGAAAATCTATAGCGGCTTCTGCTTCTATCAGGATATCAAGGAGCAAATTCCTTATCACCTCAACACTTTTTTTTAACCCCCCTTTTATCTGTGAAGTAGCGATCTCAAGCGCTTTATCAGTCCTTGAATTGATAATATCAATAACAGCCTCGGCCTGAGTCAAATCAATCCGGCCATTAAGATAGGCTCTCTTTGTAAACTCTCCCGGTTCAGCAAGCCTGGCTCCCGTTTTTAACACTAAATTGAGAATCGACGATAGTACAACAGGTCCGGAATGCGTGTTAATTTCAACAACATCCTCCATGGTATACGTACGGGGGGCCATCATCACTGACAGAAGAACCTCATCAAGGACCCGTCTGTTTTCCGTATCCACAATATGACCATGATAGAGGCGGTGGGATTTTAAGGAAGAAAAAAGTGACTTATTAGCTCGCTGGGCATCATTGGATAAAGGAACGGATCTTTGAAAGATAGATGCAGCAATTTTAAAAGCGTCTTTGCCGGATATTTTAATAATCCCGATACCGCCACGGCCTGCAGGCGTTGCTATAGCGGCGATGGTAGCACTATTCATTGTTGATCAGTCAGACCTTTGCTTGCGGGGTGCATTTCTCTTGGGAAATATGACAAGTTTCCTCAAAAACCCTTCCCCCTTGCTCTGAGTTCTAACCATGCTTTCATGCTTCAAGGCAATGTGAACGATTCTACGGTCGTAAGCATTCATTTGTTCGATTGTCGCAGGTTTGCCGGTGCGCTTTACCTTTTCCGCCATCTTCACAGCCAGCCTTTGAAGGCTGATTCGTCTTTTTTCCAGGTACCCCTCCACATCAACCTGAATACCAACCCGATCTTCTCTTCTGTTCTTATTGACAATTCTTTCAACTATATATTGAATCGCCTCAAGGGTTTGTCCCCGCTTACCTATAAGAACGGCAGAGTTCCCGCCATGAACATGGAAATAGATTCGATTCGAATGCTCCTCAATCGATATTGTTGCATCTGTAGTTATTAAATCGATGACGCGCTGCAGAGCATCTCGTCCAAGATTCTTGGCATCATCAACAAAACTGTTCACTGTTCGTTCATCATGCGTGACTTCTATCTTTGAAGCTGTACCTTTGATAGGTTGTTTATTAGAAGCTTCATTTTGCTGTTCCGCATCCGATTCTTCAACAACATCCTCCGTGGACGGTTCTGGTATGGTAACGCGAATTCGTGCTTTCTTGGTCCCAACCAGCCCAAAAATGCCGGTGGACCCATAAGAAATAACATCATGTTTAAGTTTTGCCCTGGGTATATTTAGTTCTTTACAGGCTTTCTTTACAGCCATTTCGACATTTCTATCTTCAAATTCCAAACAGGGCGACATTGTATAACCTCCGTAATTAAGCTTTTTTCTTCGTAATATAATACTGTTGCGCCATCGAAATGACATTATTTACAAGCCAGTACAAAACAAGTCCCGAAGAAAAATTGATAAAAATAACCGTAAAAACTATCGGCATCATCATCATCATCTTGGCTTGAGTAGGGTCACCCATTGGTGGCGACATTTTTTGCTGTAGAAACATGGTGGCGCCCATAATTATGGTTAAAACAGGAATCCCGTATGGCGGCTCCATCAATGGTATTGAAACATCAAATCGAAAAAGCCGATCAGGAGCAGATAGATCGGTAATCCACCCAAAAAAAGGGGCATGCCTTAATTCTATAGCTTCGTATAACATCCTATAAAGGGCAAAAAATACCGGAATCTGGACAATCATAGGAAGACATCCACCCACCGGATTGACTTTGTATGTTTTATACAATCCCATGACCTCTGCATTCATTTTTTTCTTATCATCTTTATATTTTTCTTTGATCTCCGCCATAAGCGGCTGGATTTTTTTCATTTCAGCCATCGACTTATAGCTCTTACTTCCAAGCGGCCACAGAAGAATCTTGGTAAATATTGTTAAAATGATAATGGCAACACCATAGTTGCCAATAAAATGATCATGTAAAAAGTTCATTATCCAGACGCATGGTTTGGCGATTATATCAAACCATCCGAAATAGACGGCTTCGACCAGATCATAATCGACAGATTTCAATATCCTCATGCTCTTGGGACCAAAAAACAGCCTGTACTTGAAAACATGTTTAGTGCCGGGGTTAATCACGCTTTCCGGCCCTACATAGCGGCTTTGCAGTATATTATCGTC
>DAOVAE010000150.1 GCA_030671225.1 Desulfobacteraceae bacterium | reverse complement strand
GGCGGCACGTCGATAGTCATGACATTTGAACCCCACCCTGTCCGGGTATTAAAGCAAAACGGCCATCCTCCTCTGATAACCCTGTATGAACAGAAAGTCGAGCTTATTGAAAGCTCAGGAATAGATGTTCTTATTTGTATTCCCTTTACCGGAGAGTTTGCCGCGATATCGGCAAAAGAGTTTGTGGACGACATATTGTTAGCACGTATCGGTGTGAAAGTTATGGTCGTAGGGCAAGATTATACCTTTGGAAAAAATCGTGAAGGGAATCTCGAGCTTTTACAAACCTATGCTAAAAATTTTGGATTTGAAGTAATCGTGACCGATTGGATATTAGCTTTAAACAAAAGCCCGGATAGAATCAGCAGCACCCGGACACGGGAACTTGTCATGGCGGGTAAGATGGCTGAAGCCCAAAAACTGTTGGGGCGTTACTACCAGGTCAGAGGTGTTGTCACACCCGGGCGCAACAGGGGAGGAAGGCTTCTTGGGTTCCCAACGGCAAATATTGCCTTACATGATGAACTATGTCCAAAAACCGGAGTCTATGCCGTCACAGTTGAATTCGAAAATAAACAACACAAAGGAGTTGCCAATATCGGCTATAGCCCCACTTTCGACGATCAGGTATTTTCAGTGGAAGTTCATATACTCGACTTTAATGAAAACATATACGACCGGCAAATCCGTGTTAATTTCAAACAGCGTATCAGAGATGAAAAAAAATTTTCAAATATTTCCGAACTGTCTGATCAGATTAAAAAAGATATCGTAAAGGCACGCAAAATCCTGTCTTGATAATCCTCAAGTCTTTTTGCTTTAACCCGGTTTTTAATAACATCTCTTATGAAAAAAACCATAACCATTTCCCTGATAATAGGGATTATAATATCCGCCCTGGCATTTTATCTGGCCTTTAGAAACGTGCCGATCGCCGATCTTTTAGTCTATATTGTTTCAATCAATTACTTTTGGATATTCCCGGCCGTTTTGGTTGTTTTAATAAGTTTTATTTTGAGAGTTTTTAGATGGCAGATCATACTTGAATCGGCAGGTAAAGTTAGTTTCTGGCAGGCATTTCATCCTTTGATGATCGGTTTTATGATAAATTGTATACTTCCCGGAAGAGTAGGAGAAGTTGCAAGACCGGCTGTTCTCAATAAAAAGGAAAACATTCCCTTTTCAACAGGACTTGCAACGGTTGCTGCTGAACGGGTATTCGATGTCAGCATCCTGATTATTCTTTTCGCAGCACTGCTTGCAACTATACATATAGATCCAAACATTGATATTGTTTTTGGCAAGTATCATCTCAATAGAGAAACCCTGGTTACAGTCGGTGGAGGGACCTTCAAGCTGCTTCTACTACTTATTGCCGGGATAATCATGGTCAGCTTCGGCAGAACAAGAAAAGCGATAATCAGCTTGATTATGTCGATTCCGCATCTGTTTTTCTTTGCCGGACCTGAATTTAAAGCAAAAATAAAAAAAAAGGTTTGCCTTACTCTTGTAAGCTTTGTCGAAAATTTCGCCTCCGGTTTCGCCCTTGTCAGGCATCCGTCAAAGGTATGCATTTGTATTGGACTATCTGTTCTTATTTGGGGTCTTGCAGGTTTCTCATATTACTTAATGGCTCAAGGCTGTCCGGGCATAGAACTGTCGTTTACTGAAATCTTCGCCGTCATGATAATAATCTGTTTTTTTATTGCACTTCCCTCTGTACCCGGCTTCTGGGGAATTTGGGAGGCAGGTGGCGTCTTTGCCCTGGTCCTTTTTGGAGTTTCATCAAAGGATGCTGCCGGCTATACGCTTGTAAATCATGCAATTCAAATGTTTCCTGTTATCATCGCCGGCCTTGTTTCAGCTATGGTCACAAGTGTAAATATATTGCAGGTCTCATATGAAAAAAGGGGTAAATGATATACCTCACCAGGACGAGCCCGCCCTACTGCCAAGCGGAGTAAGGTGGACGGGCCGGAACCAAATAAGGTTAAGCCTGTTGAGCCGGTTAAGCTGGCTTACGGGCTAACGGACTAAACCATTTATCATCAAAGATTCAGCAACTTATACCTAAGTTTTTTGCTAAAAAATGCATAAAAATTGTCAATGAGCGCCTAAATGAGGGTATAATATGGCAATACTGAAAATATTAACATATCCGGACATTTTTTTAACTAAGCCTACGAAACTGGTTGAAAATATTGACGAAAAGATCCAGAATTTAATTGAAGGCATGGCGTTCACCATGTATCAGGCGCCCGGTATCGGCCTTGCAGCCATACAGGTCGGATGTGATAAAAGTCTTCTGGTTTATGATGTTTCGGATAGAGACGAAAAACGATCTTTACATGTCCTGATTAATCCCAGGATTATATCGAGTGAAGGGACTGCAATTTCAGAGGAGGAAGGATGTCTCAGCGTCCCGGACTTCAAGGCGGATGTAAAACGAGCGGCTTCTATTCTGGTTGAAGGTGTTGACAGGGAAGGAAAACCGTTGCGTATAGAGGCGCAAGGGTTACTGTCTGTGATGCTGCAGCACGAAATTGACCATTTAAACGGCATCTTGTTTATAGACCGCATAAGTTCCTTAAAAAGGGAAATTTACAAAAGACGTGTGAAAAAGAATTTGAAAAAGAAATGAAGAAAAAGGCTAGAATAATCTTCATGGGCACGCCGGAATTTGCAGTGCCGGCATTAAGAGCCCTCCACAAGAACGGACAGGATGTGGCTTTGGTTGTTACCCAGCCTGATCGGCCCAAAGGTCGGGGTCGCAAAGTCATCCCTCCCCCTGTAAAGGAAGTTGCCGTAAGCTTTGGGTATGAAATCAATCAGCCGGCATCTATCCGAACAGACGAGTTTGCAGATCATATGGCAAAATATAAACCTGACATCAT
>DAOVAE010000109.1 GCA_030671225.1 Desulfobacteraceae bacterium | reverse complement strand
CAGGAAGACTGGCTCCTGGAGATCTACTTTCAGAAGAAGGTGACAGACAGGTTGCGTCGAAAGGTAATGGCAATGAAGTGTGTCTCTTTGTTGCGCGAAACCTTATGGAGCATTAACTCAGAGGTCTACTCAACCCTTGATCATGATTTCGTGAGCTACACCGAGAAAAACCTGGCTCGCTTTGATCACACCTATGAAACATTTCAACAGATGCGCTGAAACGTATTTCGCCTTAATTAATGCAGCTTTTTTCTCGCACCCGTTCTCAGCGACCATCCGCATATTCCTATAAATCAAAGCCTAGGGAGAATACCTAATATTAAATTGTACCATAAGGCCCTGCCCGGGTTGGACATCTTGTAATACAGGTTCATAAGGGAGTGAATTCTTTGCTTAGCGCTCTAATTCGTTAATACAGTAACGGAATATTTATCAATTATCCCGCCTCTATAAACTTCAATTGAAAATCCTCTTACTAGCAGAATCGAAAAACTATAATCGGGTTTAAGCACACCTTGAAAATTTATAAATCATTGATTATAAACGGGCTTTTTGGGGTTAAAATTTATTCTCCTATCTTCACTTTTTATCTTGACATTGTTCAGACTTGATTTTATGTATATACATCTAGATGATTATTCAAACCTATATGGTTATTTTCATTAGATCAATGCCGACAATCCATACGATTTATTTCTTTTGCTTCTGCGACTTAAAAAATGAGCTAGTCTATTGAAAGTTGTCGATCCATCAAATCCCATCCCTAAATATCTCCAAATAAGCGTCTGGCTTAAAGAGCTAATTCAGACAGGGCGGTACAAAGAGGGAGAAAGACTTCCATCTGAAATTGAACTTTCAAGATTGTGTGAAGTCAACAGAAATACATTAAGACAAGCGATTTCAGAATTATCTGCAGAAGGATTATTGAGAAAAGAAAAAGGGAAAGGGACTTTTGTATCGATGTCCAAACCCGTGGCGCTTAAGCATAAGCTTGAGCGTATATCCAGCTTCAGAGACGATCTGAACGCAATCGGGATTGAGGAAAATACAATACTTCTGAAGAAGGGGATTGAGGATGCACCAGATCATGTGGCAAAGGCTCTGATTCTGGGAGCAAAAAGCAAAGTCATATCTGTTTGCCGATTAAGGAAGGGTGATGATATACCATTGATATATGAGGAAAGCTATCTTCCCGGTGAAATGTTTAACGGTATTTTAGTCATGGACCTTACCGGTTCAATGTACAAGATTCTTTCAGAACGCTTTGATATTATATTGGCCCGCTGCGAACAGACCATAAGAGCTGTGAATTTGAATGTGCAAATAGCAAAACTGTTTGATCTTCCTAAAAATTCAGCTGGGCTCTACATGGAAAGCGTAACCTACAATGAAAATAATATACCTATAGAAGTTCTGTGCTCATACTATAGAGGGGACAAGTATATATTTGAAGTCGAATTAGGGCGGTATCATATAAAAGATGGTAATGTGAACTCTTTTAATACCAGATAACAGGTTAATTTTTATGGCAGCTTGCTGTAAATACATCTATTAAACTAACCAAGAAAGGAGTTAAATCAATGAAACAAGTGCAGGATTATTATGTACCGTGGATCAAGGGGATTAACATGTACATCTCAAATCATCTTGAGCTGGCCTGGAAAGACCCCGGACTTCACAGAATGATGTCCAATGAAAACCCTTATGAGCCTTCGGCAAAGGTCCTTGAGGCAATCAACGAATATAGCAAGAAGGCAAACCGGTATCCAGATCAGGGACTCATTGTTCGATCAGAAATCGCCGAGATAAACGGTCTAGACGGGCCTGAAAATGTCATGATCGGCAACGGGTCCAGCGAAGTCTTTGACATGCTTTTCAGGAGTTTTCTTGAGCCGGGCCAGGAAGTCATTCAGCATACGCCCTGTTTCGGCATTTATAAGCTGCGATGTAATATTTTGGGTGGGAAACTCGTATCCGTACCCATGGTTTATAAAGACCGACAATTGATCTTTGATCCAGATGCGGTCATAAACGCAATAACCGAGAAGACCAAGGTGATTGCCATTGCAAACCCAAACAATCCCACGGGAAATTTTATGGATCTCGAAAGCTTTATCAAAATAGCTGAGACGGGAATTCCCTTTATCGTGGATGAGGCCTACGTTGAGTTTGGCGGACTGGAAAAATCACAGGTGCAATTGACCAAGAAATACAAGAACGTCATAATCACCCGCACCCTTTCCAAGGCTTACGGGCTTGCAGGATTGCGATTTGGATATGCTTTGTGTGACAAGGATGTAATCAGCCAGCTTTCAGCGACTCTCATCCCCTGGAATGTCGGTACCATCCCCATGTGGGCGGCTTTGGCCTCACTTAAGGATACCGAGGGCCTGCAGAAAAGGATAGAATTTAATAACAGTGAGATAAAGTTTATTGAAGAATCACTCGGAGACATTCCCGGATTGACCATCTTTCACTCCCAGGGCAACTATATTCTCTTTGATGGAAGCAATACCGGCAAGACCGGAGCGGACATGGTAAACTTTGCTCTTGAAAAAGGTTTGCTCTTTAGACCGCAGGCCCCAATGTATGGACTCGATGGATTCTTCCGGCTTACCATCGGCTCAAAAGAAGAGAATAGAATGGCCGTTGAGGTAATTAAAGAATTCTTTTCAACCCCGGGCAAATAACAAAGGAGGAAAAGACATGTCCATAGTAAACGCAAAAGAGATGCTTTTAGAAGCAACCAAGGGGAAATATGCAGTGGGTGCGTTCAATGTCACCAACCTCATACAATTGGAAGCGGTCGTGGAAGCCGCCATAAGCAAACATGCGCCGCTCATCATTCAGGCATCCGTAGCACCATCAAAATTTTTAGGGCCCAAAGTTCTTGCGGCCATCTACAGCACCTTAGCAGAGTCTGCGCCAATACCGATATGCTTACACCTGGATCATTGCAGTGACGTTGAATTCTGTAAGACGTGTGCTGATGCAGGTTATACAAATATTATGATTGATGCTTCCAAACAGGAATTTGAAGAAAATATAAGACAAACAAAACAGATATGTGATTATTGTCATGAGATAGGAAACATTTCGGTCGAAGGAGAGCTCGGAACGGTATCCGGTATTGAAGATCAGGTCAAAGTTGCGGAAGACGAGGCAGCTTTATGTGATCCGAAAGAGGCTCTGGAGTTTGTAGATCAAACCGGTGTGGATATTTTTGCACCGGCCATAGGTACGGCCCACGGCGTTTACAAAACTAAAACTCCGAAACTTGACTTTGACAGGTTGAAAAAAATAGCCGAGCTTATTAATGGAAACCAACCTAGAATTCCTCTGGTTATTCACGGAGGCACAGGCCTGCAGCCGGATGTCGTAAAAAAACTAGTGTCTTTGGGAGGTGCAAAATTTAATGTTTCAACCGATTTGAAACATACCTTGATTGATACGACTTACGACTATATTTCTTCCCATAGAGATGAATATAATCCTGGCAAAATTGATGCAGCCGTTAAAGAAGCTATTAAAGGTAGAATTGAATACTGGATCGATTTATTAGGCAGTACTGGTAAGGCATAGTGCAAAGCGTAAAGAACGCCATGCACCATACTCAATGCACAAGGCGTATTAAATTTTACTTCAGGAGGTGTGAACAATGCCAGAAATAAAAGCAATTTTTTTTGATCAGGACGGAGTGATCATAGATACGGAAAAAGATGGTCACAGAGTTGCATTCAATGACATGTTTAAGGAGTTTGGTTACGATTTTGAGTGGGATGTAGACAAATATCATGAACTTCTTGAAACTTCCGGAGGAAAAGAACGGATGCGGCATTATTTCCATGAAGTCGGCATCTTCCCCGGTGATTCAGAGGAAGAAGAAACAGCGTTGTTATTAAAACTCCATAAAAGAAAGACAGAAATATTCATAGACCTGATCGAAAGCGGCAAACTTCCATTGAGAACCGGCGTTAAAAGATTGATGCAGGAAGCATTATCACACAATCTGATTTTGGGTGTTTGTACTACTGCCAATGAAAGATCAGCAAACGCGATTGCGAGGGGAATGCTCAAAGACATAAATTTTGAATTTGTGCTTGCAGGAGATATCGTCAGCAAGAAAAAACCGGATCCCGAAATTTACCTCCTTGCCCTCGAAAAAACAGGACTTAAACCTGAAGAGTGTATTGTGATTGAGGATTCAAGAAACGGGGTTATAGCTGCAAAAAAAGCCGGAATGCTTATTGTAGCAACAACAAATATTTATACTGAAGGTGAGGATTTGAGTGACGCCGATATAATAGTTACAAGTCTGGGTGACCCTGATGACAAAAAAGGCGTACTTAAAAAAGGGGATGAAAAACTTGAATTTGATGGTGCCCTCAAAGTTGAGCAATTGATAAAATATTTCTCTTAATATGAGGAGGTAGCTTAATGACCATTAATTATCAATACGCTAATATATTAAATGCAGGCAGTTTTGGACTGAATGTGTTCAGCCCGGATGACATCGAGCAGATCCACATGTCCACGCTCGATGTTCTCTGGAATATCGGGCTAAAGGTTATGAGCCCCAATGCAAGGGTTATTTTCGGAGACAGCGGATGTGTCGTTGATGAGGCGAAACAGATTGTAAAGATTCCGGCTCACATAGTGGAAGATTCGATTCATTCAACACCGGCAACCTATCGCGCCCATGCGATCAATCCTGATAACGATTACGTTCCAGGGGGTAAAAAAACAGGGTTTGTCAATTTTGGAGAAGCCGCGCAACTGATCGATCCTGTGACCCGAAAATTGCGAGATGCAACCAAAAAAGATGTGGATGATTCGGTTCGCTTTATAGACACGCTTGAAAATGTTGTAGGCTGGGAAAGACCGCTTACACCCCGTGACCTGGATGAGGA
>DAOVAE010000142.1 GCA_030671225.1 Desulfobacteraceae bacterium | reverse complement strand
TTGTTTGACTGTTTTTATAGAATTTTCTACGGATTTCATTTCTTGTCCTGGAAGCCCGGTCAGCAGGTATGCACCGATAAGCTCTTTTTTAAAACCCGCTTCTTTCAAGCAGGTAACAGCCCTTTCAAATTCTGCAGCCGTTACCTTTTTGTCTAATTCATTTCTCATATTAAAAGCTGCGGTTTCAAGACCAAGACGCACTGTTTTGAAACCTGCTTGAAACATCAACCTGGCTGTCTGACTTGAAATCTCACGGATATGAACCGCATTGGGTGTGTGAAAACGTACCTTAAGACCTGCTTTTATTATACTTTCGAGCATGGGAACAGCATGCTTTTCTGCATCCACAAGTAGCGCATCGTCATAGAATACAAAATCTTCCACTCTATATTTTTCATGCCAGTACTTTATCTCTTCCACAACAGATTCGGAATTTCGTACCATTCCTTTTGGATTTAAAAAATGGGCGGCACAGTATTTACAGGCAAAAGGGCATCCTTTGGAAGTCAGCAGAGGAATGTATATAGTTTTTCTTTGAAGGTGAAATGCAGGATAGGGGTAAGTGTCGAGAACGGCGGGATCAAACTTTGCCGTCACGGGAAAACCGGTGTAATCACCGGCCAGTTTGAGGATGTATTCTTCGCCCGGTCCTGTTTCTATCCGGTGGGCGCCGGAGTAATTTTGCGCATGTTCATGACAGAGACTGGCATATATTCCTCCAAGGACAATTGTCACATCAGGAAAAATTTCTTTTATTACACCCGTGGTCTCCTGTACACCCGGATACCAGTAAGTCATCATGGAAGTCATTAACACAAGATCAGGCTTTGGTATTGAAAGAAGATCGTCCTTGAACCACTTCTTCTTGATCCCGTATCTCGTAAAGTTCCGTGGTATATCTTTCAATCCGCTAGGTTTTGGAATCCTGGTTTTGATATAGGGTCCCCGGCCATATCTGGCATAGGGGTCGGTTTGAGGCGCCTTTGGATGAAAACGATCAAGGCAGTCTATATAGCTAATGTTAAATCCATGACTTTGTAGTATTGATGCAAGATAAAGAAGTCCCATGGGTTTGGCCCAGAAGTCATAGGCCGCAAAGTCATGTATCCACGGATTTACAAGAAGGATATGTGGTGTATCGTATTTCACTGGGTAAAGAGTAATAGAAACTCCAATTCAGACAACTATTTCTCATATTCGGTTGGAAAATATTTCATGGAAGTCTTTTTTAATTCCCTACGACTGAAAAGAAGGGAGTAGTTGTCGATTGAAGTTTCTGTGGAAATATTGCGGGCTATTTGCCGGCATGATTCTTCATCTTTGGCATGAATCATAGTATAGAGATTGTAAGGCCAATCGTCAGTCGGGTTGCGCCTGTAACAGTGAGAAACCTCTTTAAAGGATGCCATCTTTTCTCCGGCCCCGTCAATGCGGTCTTCATCCACCTTCCACGCCACCATGGCATTTGCCTCAAACCCTGATTTCTGATGGCGTATTGTTGCACCGAAGCGCCGTATAACACCTCTGTCGCAAAGATCTTCCAGTTTTTCCAGAAGCGTCTCTTCGGAAATCACCAGCTTTTTTGCAATTTCCAAATAAGGGCGCTGAGTGACGGCGATATCGCTCTGGATTGACGCGATGATTCTCTTTTCCAGTTCTGTCAACATATGGCGATATAAGAGGCTGGATCAAAAAAAGTCAAGGCTTTTTCTTTTCAGGAAACAGACTGAGTATATCTTTTTCTGATGCCTTACAGATTCCCCTTTCAGTTATAAAACCTGTAACAAGTCTTGCCGGTGTAACATCAAAAGCAAAGTTGGCAGCCGGACTTTCTTCCGGAGAGATCAAAACACTTCTGATAGACCCCCGGTCCAGTCCCTGGACATGCCTTATTTCATCTGGATCTCGCTCTTCTATCGGTATCTCTTTTATTCCATCTTTAAGCTTCCAGTCGAAGGTGCTGGATGGTAGGGCAACATAGAAAGGTATGTTGTTGTCTCTGGCTGCAAGGGCCTTTAGATAAGTCCCGATTTTATTGGCAACATCTCCGGTAAAGGTTGTTCTGTCAGTTCCAACGATAACCATATCAACCATGTGGTGCTGCATGAGATGGCCTCCGGCATTGTCGGTTATAACCGTATGCTTAACGCCATGTTTGCCCAGTTCCCATGCCGTAAGTCGCGCCCCCTGATTGAGAGGCCTGGTTTCGTCGACCCATACATGTATGTCCAACCCTTTATCAAAGGCAGCATATATCGGCGCCGTGGCCGTGCCGTATTCGATACAGGCCAGCCATCCGGCATTACAGTGGGTGAGCAGATTGACTGTCGCGCCTTGTTTTTTACGGCTGATCTCATCAATCAAATCTAATCCGTGCTCCCCGATTTTTCGGCATTTCTCAGCTTCGTCCTCGGCGATCTTCTCAGCTTCATTTCGCGCTGTATCAATCTTTCCTGAACCATTGTCCGCTTTTAACGTCTCAGACAATACTTTATCCACGGCCCAAGCAAGATTTACAGCCGTAGGTCTGGACGCTTTTAATCTTTGGCATTCCTCTATCAGGTAGTCATCCTCAATGGTTTTGACCGGTGAATTCAAGGTCGCAAGATATACACCAAATGCAGCCGTCACACCTATTAAGGGTGCACCTCTTACATACATTTCTTTGATGGACATGATAACATCATCAACTGTTTTAAGATCCGCAATCACAAATTCGTGGGGAAGAAGTCTCTGGTCGATAATTTTTACCACATTTAAATCCGAATCGAGCCATATGGGGCGGATGTTTTTCCCGTCTACTTTCATGATGTACCCTTTGTTTAAATCGAAAATTTAACTATTTAATCATCCACTTGTTTTTTTATCAAATAAATATCGTATGCGTTCACAGGTTCCGGGTTCACCGTTCAGGGTTACCTTTCTCTCGTTCACTTCCAGCAATATTATGCATGGATGAACCCCAGTTAAATGGGCTTCGCATTTCACGGGATAAACCTGCTGCATCCTGAATTTACCACTTCAAACCGAAATTGCAAGCAAACTTGGCTTTTTGTCTGGCCATAAGCGTTCAAGGGTTGATGGACGATTGTGTTATGAATCTGACCTTGAACCATAAACTTTGAACCGTGAACGGTTACAACATTTAAAAGCCGATCTCAAGGTATAGGATTCTACCTTTTCTCGACTTACCGGTTGTTTATCTATTGTGTTGATTTTGGAGACTTTTGAAAAATGCTCGATTTTTTCAAAGTCATAGCTTTGATTGATCTTTTGGATAGTTATTGAAGGTAAACTGTATGAGGACAAGTTAAATAGGACGCCCCAGTACCATCTTCCGGAGCTACGGGGCAGGCAGATTTTCGCTGATATACACAGATAATATTATTATTTCTTAATTTAAGAATCTTGACAATCTGTGTTCATCTGTGTCCAAAAAAGGAAATTCCTACGCTATCAAGTTGTTGGGTAAATATAAAACACTTTTGAGGATATAAACCCGTTCGGCAAATTAGCTCCAGGTTGTGCCTCCATCTGTGCTGCTTATAATTGTGATATGGCCGGCAGTATTTACTCGCACTCCCATTAATAGTCCACTCCCATTTGTCAATTGGACTTGGCCTGGGTC
>DAOVAE010000077.1 GCA_030671225.1 Desulfobacteraceae bacterium | reverse complement strand
CCAGAATTTTATCTTGAACGATATTTAATAATAACACCGGCAAATTTACGTGTCAATCTATTCCAGGCCCTTACAACTTCTTTATCTAATCTTTTGTTGATATTCTTGTATCCGTTCACGGGTTCAGGGTTCAACGTTCATGGTTAAGGACAAAGAAGGCGTTGAAGATCCGAAGTCCTCGTTACAAATGTTCATTTTCCCAAGTAAGTGGCAATTTGGCTTCAAATTTTGGATTAGGCCTGACGAAACTGACGCTTTTCTCGTAAATACACATCCCAAATGCAATTCGGGGACGAGAATGAAACCTTGAACCCTTGAACCTTTGAACCCGTGAACGCCTACTAGAAAGCCATACTAACATTGCCGAATTCAAAATTAATCGACCGATGCGACCGCAAACTTAACTATCTTCGTATATCGATTACCGACCGTTGCAATCTTAGATGCATATACTGCGTGCCCTACGATTTTATTCCCAAGCTCGCACATAAAGAAATATTAAGTTATGAAGAAATTCTGCGCATTGTAAGGATAAGTGTGCGCCTCGGGATCTCCAAGGTCCGAATAACAGGAGGAGAGCCGCTTATAAGAAAAGGTGTCTATGATTTTCTGGAACAGTTAACAAAAATTCAAGGGCTTCTTGATATATCTCTTACCACCAACGGTGTTTTACTGAAAGATAATATTAATAAAATCAAATCCGCCGGCATAAAAAGAATAAATATAAGCCTGGATACCTTAAACAGAAAAAAATTCAAACAGATTACCGGGTACGATTTTTTTAATCAAATCTGGGAAGGAATAGAGCTGGCCAAAAAAATGGGTTTTGATCCCATTAAGATTAATGTAGTACCCCTTAAAGGGGTCAACGATGATGAATTGCTGGACATTGCCGCATTATCAATTGAATATCCATTTCACATACGCTTTATCGAATACATGCCCATGGGAACCAATAATATGGAGATTGACCGTCCTTTACTTACCCCTGAAATAAAAAAACGGATCAATCAATTAGGAAAGCTGATTCCGATCGAGAAAAGCATTAATGACGGCCCGGCCGAACGTTTTAAGTTTGAATCGGCCAGAGGAGAAATAGGTTTTATACGCCCAATAAGCAGGCATTTCTGTAACACATGCAACCGGCTAAGATTAACGGCAAGCGGTCAGCTGCGGCCATGTCTGATGTCGGATGTTCAGGTAGATCTTAAAACCCCGCTTAGAAAAGGATGCTCCGACGGTAAGCTGACTGAAGTTTTCCTTAAGGCTGTTCGCCAAAAACCGTCTGAACACAACCTGTCTATTGATCATCCTGCTAGAGTCTCAGCTCAGATGTGCGCCATCGGTGGATAGTACTTAAAATCTGGCAAAAAAAATGCCTGGGCCGCATCAGTGGGAGGCTACATTTTCTCGCACAAGTTATCGGTTTACGACCCAGGCTGTTTAAACAATTGACCCCCAAAAAGGGAGCTTATGTCGCATTTCGAATGTCTGCTAACAGAATTAAAATAACTAATCAAGTTTTTTTTAAAAAAAATTACTATTTTTTATTAACTTTGCCGGGATTTTTCATCCGCCGCAGCTCTTTAATGCATAAGGCTGGGCAGGAAAGTTACTATTTTTGGCAGAATCATTAATATTAGCACGCAAACTATATATGCCGGCAAAAAGAAAGTCACCCCTTTAAAGACGTCCTCCAGAGGAACATCTTTTGCCATGCCTCCCACCACGTAGGTTGTTGCTCCCACCGGGGGGGTGACAGCTCCTAAAGTCGTGATCACGGTAATTGTTACACCGAACCAGATCGGATCGTATCCCAGCTGTTTTGCCACGGGGAAAAAAATTGGGATCGTAATTAAGAGAAGTGCAAGGGCGTCCATAACAGCCCCGCCTACAATATAAATAGCAAATATTATCATCATAATGGCCGTATTCGGAATAGGAAGGTTGATCACCCATGATGCAATATCAAAAGGTATTCTGGTGACAGCCAGAAAACGACCGAATATCACGGCACCGGCGACTATCATGATAACCATGCAGGATATCCGTAAGGTGTCTGTCACCGAGGCGATGAATCCTTTCCAGGTCAGCCCACCTTGAACTACACTGATAATAATTGCAAATAAGGAACCCGCAGCACCTGCTTCCGTAGGTGTGAAAAATCCAAAATAAAGCCCGAGCATCACCAGTAAAAACAGGATGGTCATTTCAAAAACGCCGGTCAAAGCACTTAACTTTTCTTTTAAACCGGTTTTCGGTCCCACCGGCCCCCACTCCGGAAAAATGCTGCACAGGATATAAATTGTAAGCATTAAAAGTACGGCAAGAACTATACCTGCCCCTATCCCGCCATAAAAAAGCTTGGTAATAGATTGCTCGGTAGAAAAACCGATAACAATCAGTACAACACTGGGAGGTATAACAACGCCAAGGGTAGATCCACAGGCAATGGCCCCGGTGCTGAGCAAGGGCTCATATTTATATTTATTCATCTGAGGCAGAGCCACAGTAGTCATGGTGGCAGCTGTTGCTGCATTGGATCCGCAGATGGCTGCGAAAGCCGCACATGCCATTACTGTCGCCATAGCTATTCCGCCGCGAATCTGCCCTACCCATTTATATGCAGCATTGTATAACTTTTCATTAACTCCCGAATAGAATGCAATCTGCCCCATAAAGATAAAGAGGGGAATGACCGTAAGACCGTATTTTGAAAACGTTTCCCATAAAGCCGAGCTAACCATATTAAGACCGGCTTTAAGCGAAACCACATAGCAGAACCCTAAGAACCCTACGATACCCATTGCGAATCCTACGGGAATGCCAAGCAAGAATAAGATCAGAAGGAGAACAACAATTCCGGCTATACCGACAAGTGCAAGGTTCAACTTTTCTCCTCATTTTCTTGCATAAAAGACCTGACCAGATCGGTAAATAAGACCAGTGCGAGTATGGCACATCCAAAAGCAACACCATAAGTGAATGGATAATAGACGATTCTGAGTGTCTCAGTGATTTCTCCGGTATTCATAAGTGTCGTTGCTTTTATTGCGATTTGCCATGCTGCAGCACTAAAAAAGAAAAAGCATACGGCATGGTTAATCACATTGACAACTTTTCGGGTTTTTGTAGAGAAAGTGTTGACTAAAACGTCCACTGAAATGTGACCCTTCTTCATTTGAGTGTAGCCCAAAGCAAAGGCTGTCACAATGGCTCCAAAATATCCCATCAGCTCAAAAGTGCCTCTTATAGGGATCCAGACCATACGAAAGATTATATTTGCACAGGTTAAAACGATCATACCGGTCAGAAAAAAACCCCCGATCCACGTAAGTACCCGGTTTAAAAACTCGCTGATCCTGTCCAAAGCCTCCATAAAAACCTTCCTCCTTCCCAATTCCCATTATTGTCCTGAGTATTTCTTTGTAAACGTCTTTATATCTTTTACGATCGCTTCGGCCGGAAAACCTTTTGCTTTAGCATCCTGAATCCATTTGTCGGTTATGAATTTCAGCTTATTGTTCCATTCGGCCTTTTCTGATTCGGAAAGCTCGATGAACTCAACTTTGTACTCCTTTTTTGACCAGCTTATGGCTTCTTTCACATGATTATCCATGTAGTTACCTGTCCATTCAGCCTGTTTGGTGCCCAGATCTTCCATGACCTTCTGAACATCTTTTGGCAAGGCATTCCACGAATCCATGTTCATCACCACGGCAAAGGGATAAATAACGGTATCGGTCACCGTCACGTACCGACAAGTTTCCGCAAACTTGAAGTCCTTCATGCTTTCAAGAGAAGAGAACAAACCTTTTACGACACCCTTCTGCAAAGCCTCCACTGTAGCGGGCATGGGCATACCTACCGGATTGGCTCCCCATGCTCCTAAAATTTTAGCAGCACCGCCTGAAGCTCTCAGGTCCAGACCCTTGATATCAGAAAGGTTTCTGACAGGCATCTTAGACATGATATTTGTAGGGGCTGTTGTGAACATGGTAAGGACCTTCACCTTTGCAAAGGCTGCAGGCTTATATTTTTTATAAAGATCCCACAGGGCAAGGCTGCCAACCCGTGCATCGGGTATCCCGACTGGGAGACTGGTGGCATTGGTAAGAACAAAGCGGCCGGGCTGGTAGGCCATGCACAGGCACCCGATATCGGCCTGCCCTGCAATTACGCCGTCCATCATGCCCTTGGCCCCGAGCAGAGTACCTCCGGGATATGTGTTAATGATAACTTTTCCATGGGTGTTCTTTTCCACCTCTTTTTTCCACCTCTCCATCTGAACACATGGGAAGGTAGGTGCAGGTGGAAAGTTGGCATAGCTAAGCTTGATCGGTTCAGCTTTGGCATGCACTGGCATTAGAGCAACTGCAAGAAATACTACAATAAAAATTCCAATTATAACCTGTCCTGATTTTTGCTTCATTATTTCCTCCTTTTATTTGTTGTGTTTTTTGTTACTATTATCTGATGTCTTACATCTCATCGTAGCTCCGAAGAAATACTCCCTTATTTCTCATTTCTATGATCAAAGACCCTCTGGCTTTTTCTCTGTGTGCGGGGCAAGTAACCGGGATCGACGATTTCTATCTGACACCGTACCAAAATCTTGCGACGGATTTCCATTGCCACTCGTTCGGCTATATGAACATCGTCCGTCTTTTCCACTCCCATTGCCCGTTCCACCTTTATCAGCATCATGTCCCGCCCGCTTTCCTGTTTTAGATGTATCTGAAATTCACTGCCGACTCCATCTGCCAGGCTCAGCACATGATCGATCTGACTCGGATATATATTCACAGCCCTGTAGGTAAACATATCATCCGTACGGCCTAGGATCCGGTCATGCATGGGTAAGGGCACGCCGCAGGGACATTTCTGATTTAAAAGGCGTGTAACGTCATGGGTTCGGTAGCGAATCAGAGGACTTCCTTCCTTACTCAAGGTAGTGACAACGAGTTCGCCCTGTTGGCCGCAAGGAACAGGCTTTAGTGTTTCCGGGTCAAGAATCTCGAAAATAAAATGGTCTGCCCAGTAGTGGATTCCATTGTGACGGCTGCAGTCGAGTCCCGTACCCGGCCCGTAAAGTTCGGTCAACCCGTATATATCAAAAATGTGCTCGACACCCATAAGTTCTTTGATACGGTTTCGCATGGCATCACTGTGGCGTTCCGCTCCCAGGATAATCTTTTTAACCTTTATACTGGATAAAAGATTGCGTTTATGAATCTCCTCGGCCATGAGTAGAGCCATAGAGGCCGTGGAACAGAAAACAGTGGTCCCCATATCTACCATCATTTCACAATGCATTTCCGCGTTGGCAGGCCCTATAGGCACTGCCATGGCCCCGAAACGTTCACAGCCTGCCTGAAATCCTACTCCTGCAGTCCACAAGCCGTATCCCACAGCTATCTGCACGCGATCTTCACGAGTTAGACCCGCAAGCTCATAGCACCTGGCAAAAATGTCAGCCCATACATCTATATCTCTTTGTGTGTAGCACAGCACCTTGCGCTTTCCTGTGGTCCCCGAAGAGGCATGAATCCGAACAATATCTTTAAAAGGTACTGCCCTCAAAGGAAAAGGGTATCCTTGCTGCAAATCGTCTTTATCGATTAAAGGAAGATTCTCGATATCCTCGAGCGACCGGATATCTTCGGGTTTCAGACCTGCATCATCGAGTTTCTTTTTATAAAAGGGTGAATTATTATAAGCGTGGCCTACCGTCCATTTAAGACCTTGAAGTTGAATTTTTTTTAATTTGTCATCATTCAAATCATAAGGAATAAAGCTCATAATAAACTCCTCCGGTTGGGAATAAAAAAAACCGGTCATCTGAGAAGAAGCACCGGCTTATTAAAACAAAAGAGCCATGAGCTACTTCTGCTTTTGCTGGCGAAGCTTCTCACAGCTCTGGATTTTTATTTTTTTATTCAGGGTGGTGAGCAAGCTTCATAGGATCTGCCACCACCAAAACATAAATTCCACTATAGCCTCTGTGATCACTGGTTCTATATTTAGTATGCGTTCACAGGTTCCGGGTTCACCGTTCAGGGTTACCTTTCTCTCGTTCACTTTCAGCAATATTATGCATGGATGAACCTGCTACATCCTGAATTTGCCACTTCAAACCGAAATTGCAAGCAAACTTGGCTTTTTGTCTGGCCATAAGCGTTCAAGGGTTGATG
>DAOVAE010000005.1 GCA_030671225.1 Desulfobacteraceae bacterium | reverse complement strand
ATGGTCCGCAATTGCTGCCTGTCCGGCCAGTATGGCGTTTTTCCCGATGCTAACACTCCCTCCAATTGCAACCTGGGCCACAAGAACACTATTTTCACCCACGGTCACATTGTGAGCAACATGAACAAGGTTATCTGTTTTAACTCCGCTTTTTATCCAGGTTTTACCAAAAGTGGCTCTGTCAATTGTATTCCCAGCACCAATTTCCACATCATCATCTATTTGGACAATACCGGTATGGGGAATCTTGTAATACTTTTTTCCGTCACGAGCAAAACCGAAACCGTCACTCCCGATAACGGTCCCGGCATGTATTATCACCCGGTTTCCTATCGTGCAGCGCTCAAGAATTGTCACATTGGGGTGAATCTGCACATCATTTCCAATGACAACGTTGTCGCCGATAACCACGTTGGGATGAAGTACCACACAATGACCAACAGTGACATTATTTCCAATCACGGCAAAAGGAGCTATCGACACTTCCCGGCCGCATAAAAAGTTTTTGCCGATATATGAGTATGAACTTATACCGGGTTCCGGTTTTAAAGGGGAATAAAAAAGGTTCAAAACCACGGCAAAAGCAAGCTGGGGATTATCCACCTGTAGAATGTTTTTTGTAGAAGCTTGAAAATCGCGTGGAACAATAATTGCTCCGGCATCTGTTTTATCAATTTTTTTTAAAAATTTTGCATCACCGGCAAATGTTATTTCATCACCTTTAGCATCATCAAAAGGTGCAACACCACAAATATTTTTATTCTTATCCCCTTTTATCTCGCCTTTAACAACTTCGGCTATCCTGGCCAGTGACAGTTCCATTTTAAATTATACCTGGTGGCTTTGATCATTTTTTCTTTGTTTTTTTATTGTTTTCAGCTTTCCGGGCAAAACTGGCATTGTATTTCTGGATTAACCGGTCGGTTATATCGATTGTGTTTGGGGAATACATCACTCCGGCCTCTCGTTTTTCAAAGATAAGGAGAAAACCTTCCTTTTTACCCATTTCAGTAATAATCTGTAGAACCTCTCCTTGGATTCGTCCGACAAGTCTTTTTTCATGCTCCTTGAACTCAGCCACATATCTTTTCTGTAACGATTTAAAGTCATTGATATTTATTCTTATTTCACGTTCTTTCTCTTCCCGCATCTCCTTGCTCATCACAAGAGCTTCACGTTCAAGCTTCTTTTTTATTGCTTCGATTTCCTCTCCCTTTTTCTTGAGATCAGCTTCTATCTTTTTCCCCCGTTTATTGACTTCAGCCATTGCCTTTTTGCCGGCACTTGATGTCTCAAGAATTCTCTGAAAATCTACAATACCTATTTTGGCAACATCTGCCCCATAAGAAGAAGCAGCAAGCAAACAAAAACAAATTACTATTGCCACAAAAGTCCCTTTACAAGTTCGCATTTTATCCTCCTTCAGAAACAGTCTGTTCATTTGTCATTTATCATTGGTCATTCACAGGCTAAAAGCCTGTGCTACATTTACAACTCAACTGCTCAACCACTCAACTATTTAAACATTCATAGTTATCAAAAAGCCCCGCCCATTCCAAATTCCCACTGTCCCCCTGATCCCTCGCTATCAATTATGTACCCCCTCTCAAGACGGATAGGGCCCATGGGAGAATACCATCTGAAACCGAATCCCGCGGTTTTTCTCAGATCGCCAAGGTCTATACTCTCATGATCATTATAAACATTTCCCGTATCATAAAATAAAAGACCAACAAGCCCTTCCTTCTTCAGCAGGGGAAATAGAATTTCTACATTAAATTGTACAAACTTGTCTCCTCCTATTTCATCGCCGTTTTCATCTAAAACGTGCACGTCTCGCCAGTCATAGCCGCGCAATGAGTTTAGACCTCCCAGATAAAATCGTTCATAATCCGGGAGCGTTCCGCTTGAGTTTTCCTCGACATAACCGATTTCCCCATGCAGAAAAGTCACTAAATCCCAAAACACATTTATGTACCACCCGGTTTCCCCCAGATATTTTGTAAAGGCGACATCTCCGCCAATGCCGGCATATTCCACTGATATACTGTGCCTGGATCCTTCTGTGGGATTATAAATCTTGTTCCTCGAGTCGTAAATCAACCCGGTGGTTATACTGCTTGTTGTATTCTCGCCTTCCAGTTCTTTTATCGATTCCGAAGCATTCTCGTCAATATTTTCTATATCTGCAACTTCGTAATTATAACCAATATATGCACGCACAAAATCATAGACAGGGTAGCTGAACTTTACACCTCCTCCCTGACCGTGCTTGTCGTATAAATCATAATCGGTATCCCAGTCATACAGATCAAATCTTGCTGACAGAGGAATATCAAACAGCCAGGGTTCCGTAAAATTCAGTCTATACAGGGTTGTTGTCCCTCCTAATTCGGCGTCAAGTTGAAGGATCTGGCCGCGCCCCAAAAAGTTCCTCTGGGTAATGGAGGCCATGCCAAAAACATTTTCCACGCTGCTGTAACCAGCACCAAAGGCAAAAGTGCCGGTGGGCTTTTCAGTAACATCGATTTTTAAAATCATTTTGTCGTCGGCACTCCCCTTGACAGTGTCAACCTTTATGTCCTCGAAATAATCGAGCCTGTAAAGGTTGCGTACGCTCCGTTTTAGCCCCTTACCGCTGAAAAGTTCCTGTTCATACACCTTAAGTTCACGCCGGATAACCTTGTCCCTGGTCTTTGTGTTCCCGCCGATAATAATGTTTTCAAAATAGACCTGTTTACGTTTTGCGACAACGTAGGTAATATTAACCATCAATTCATCGAAATTTTTGTCAATCCTGGGGAATATTTCGGCGTAGGCGTAACCCTCATCTGAGTACAAATCCGTAAGAGCCAGCACATCGTTACGCACCACTCCACGGCTATAATAGGCTTCCTTGGTAATTTTTAACTTTTTCCGCAATTCCTCCTCGGATAAGACAAGGTCACCGGTTATATCCACCTTCCCGACCTTGAACCGTAGCCCTTCATCAATTTTTATTGTAATATCTATCCCGTCTACCTGAAATTCAATTTGCGGTTCCCCTACCCTGGCCTGGATATAACCGTTATTGTAATAAAAAGCTGAAAGTTTGACGACATCCTGTTCGAGATCCTCCCTGTTCAGATCTCCGGATGAGGTCATCCACGAAAAGAAACCCTTTTCAGACACCTTCATCATTTTTTTCAGTTTCTTGTCGGTATAAGCGTTGTTCCCTTCAAATATGATATGCCTTATCAGGATTTTTTCACCCTCCTGGATAACGAATTCCAGATCAGCCTGATTATTTTCTAGCTGTTGAATATTGTAAGTAACTTTTACATTATGATAGCTCTTTTCTTTATAAAGCTCTTCTATCAGTTTAATGTTGCTGCGAACCTTAAATATATTCAGTATTGAACCTGTCCGAATACTTAAGTTTTCTTTAATCTCGTCATCCTTGTAGACCTTATTTCCTTTAAAACGAATAATCCGGATAGTCGGTTTTTCCTTTATCTTGAATATTATTACCTTGCCTTGGGGGCTTTCTTCGGCCTCAATCCGGATATCCTCAAAATATCCCATTGAATATACAGCCTTAAGATCTTGGGAAAGGCTTTTGGCAAGATATACGTCGCCGGGCTTTGTTTTGATAATTTTTTTGATAGCGTCTCCCTCTATACGCTTATTACCGGTAATAAGCACTTTGGCAACCTTTTCCCGCTTAAAAAGTTTCATACTTATATCCCGGACGAGCTGCTTCACGATTCCGAGCACATTTTCTATGCCCCGGCCCTCTTTAACAAAAACACCGACAGACCCTTCTCCAAAAGATTTTATCATCTTTGCATCCAGGCTGAACTTTTGCCCGATACAGGTCAAGCTGCCCCAGATAACATAGTCGGCACCGCTTTTAACACCAAAATTCCGAATTCCTTCGACAGTTTCAGCAACTTTCTCCCATGCAAGATCAGAAATAATTTCCGGTTCCAGTATAGTAGCACCGTCCTGTTTGAGGTCTCTTTTGATCATACCCGAAATCTCGGTTTGCATATATGAAAGATCTTTAACAGCATGTATTTCAAATGGTAATACCACCACTCGTACTGTTTCTAAAGAACGTGCCGTGTTCGGTAAAAAATATAGTATTGCGACAACAATCAAACCTAAATATTTTAACATAAAATTCCTAAATGCCCTAATCCTTAAATTCATAAGCCCCAAATTTTACCAGCTGTCCGTCGACGATCGTCATGCTACGTGACATATAGGACGCAAGTTCCATGTTGTGTGTCACCACTACCAGAGTCATGCAAAATTCTTTGTTTAACTCCAGAAGCAAGTCATGGACGAGCTCGCTGCTTTTCTTATCAAGATTTCCTGAGGGCTCATCGGCCAAAAGAATAGCAGGGTTTAGAACAAGGGCTCTGGCCAGCGCAACCCGTTGCTGTTCACCCCCTGAAAGTTTACCGACCCTGAAATACAACCTGTCTTTAAGTCCTACCCTGACAAGGATAGCCTCTGCAGCATCCCCGGCTTTTTGCTTGCTCAGCCCTTTAATCAGTGCCGGCATCATTGTATTTTCAAGAGCGGAAAACTCTGGGAGCAGATAATGGAACTGGAACACAAAACCGAAAGACTCGTTTCGAAATTGTGCCAGCCTGTCATTATCAAATACAAAGATATCCTCTCCCCGGAAAAGATACGTCCCGCTATCGGGCCGATCGAGCGTTCCCAGTATGTGGAGCAGCGTAGACTTGCCGATTCCCGATGCTCCGACTATTGCCAGGGTTTCTCCGGCATTCAAATCAAGGTTTACCCCATTTAAGATATCAATACGGACGCCGCTGTTTTCGAAACTCTTGCATAAACCTCTTATAGACACAAAATGGTCTGCAACAATTTTCTTGCTGTTGTTCCCGGAGTTAACCATAACGGATTGCCTCAACAGGGTTGAGTTTGGACGCCTGTCGTGCCGGATATAGTGTGGCTACAAAACAGATCACAATTGCAGCGGCAGATATTATAAAAACATCCAGAGCCTCAAGTCTTACCGGAAGGGTTGAGATATAGTATACATCTCCCGGAAGCTCGATAAATTTATATTTTTCAAGCAACTTACACATTATAAACCCAAAGCATACGCCCAGCGTAGTGCCTACGGAACCGATGATCATTCCCTTGAAGATAAAAATCTTCCTGATGCTGCCGTCCATTGCTCCCATGGCCTTTAATATGGCAATATCTCTGGTCTTCCCCATCACCATCATAATCAGCGTGCTTGCGATGTTAAATGCTGCCACAAGAACGATAAGCGCCAGAATAATAAACATGACCGTCTTTTCCAGCTTAAGAGCGGAAAACAGATTGTAATTCATCTGCATCCAATCCTTGGCCCAGTATGGGAACCCTATGGCAGCAACTATCTTGTCTGCTATCTTCCTTGCATCATAGATATCATTTACCCTAACTTCGATACCGGTGATAGAATCTTCCATATGCAAAATTTTCTGGGCGTCTCTTAAGTGGATGTAAGCCAGGGATCCATCATATTCATACATACCGGACTCAAACAGGCCTCCCACCTGGAAACGCTTCATGGCGGGCAGGTATCCCATGGGAGAGATCATCCCCCGGGATGATATCAGATAGACCGCATCACCTATGCCGACACCCAGATTTCTGGCAAGTTCTTTTCCAAGAATGATACCCGGCACAGAACCTGTTGTGTCGTCTCCCTGATGAATCTTCTCAATATTTAGCAAAGCCGAATTTTCTAAAACCTTTATTACACCACCGGCAGACTCCGGATCTATACCTCTTAAAACAGCCCCGGACACTCTTGATGATGAACGGAGCATGATCTGGGTATAAATAAACGGTGTGGCTGCCTCAACCCCGTCGGTGTTAACGACCTGGTCCAATATTTTGTGATAGTCGGAAAAGGAGTTTCCGTGGCGCATTAACACAACATGCGACTCAACCCTGAGTATACGGTGCTTAAGCTCAGACTCAAAGCCGGCCATGACAGCAATTACCACGATCAACGCCATGACCCCCACGGCTACACCAGCAACGGAAAGCATGGTAATTAACGAAACAAAAGTCTCTTTCTGTTTGGCTCTGAGATAGCGACCACCTATGAAATATTCAAAAGACATAACATCGTTATTAGTTATCGGTTATCAGTTATTAGTCATCCGTTATTCTATTAACAAATAACGAATAATATTTAACGGGTTATGTGTAAATAGGTAATAGTTCCTTAATTGTAAAATCTTTGCATTTTGTGGCAAAAAAATAATTGGCCAACTTTCTCTATCTTGAACAATTGAATATTTTCGATTGAATATTGAAAATTGAAGGAAATCTAACAATTTATATAAGAAAGATAGAGCGAAGCGATTCAACAAATATTCAATCTTCAATAATCAATAGTCAATCAGGTTCCGGCTTGTCCGGGTTAGGTTTATGGCTTTTAAATCCATACCCCATCACCTGTTACCCCTTATCCCTTTCAACCGGTTTCATATGCGGGAAAAGAATAACTTCCCGGATTGAAGGGGAATCGGTGAACAGCATGGCAAGCCGGTCAATCCCTATCCCCTCCCCGGCAGTGGGGGGCATGCCGTACTCCAATGCTTCGATGTAGTCCTTGTCCATGTAATGGGCCTCTTTGTCGCCGGCTTCCCTGTCTGCGACCTGCTGCAAAAAACGCTCTTTCTGGTCATTAGGATCATTCAGCTCAGAAAATCCATTGGCGATCTCATGCCCTGCGATGAATAGTTCAAATCGATCCGTAAGTTCCGGCGAGATATCGCTCCTTCTGGAAAGCGGAGAAACTTCTACGGGGTATCCTGTAACAAATGTGGGCTGCAAGAGCTTCGGCTCCACAAGCACATCGAAAAGCTTTGTTACAATTTTCCCAAGTCGTCCGGTCTTTGTAACCTTGATTCTGTTTGAAGAAGCAAATTCAAGCAGACCTTTCCGGTCATTCAGCAGACCGGCATCAATGCCGCCAAACTCCTCCAGAGCGGAAGCAAGGGAGATTCGACGCCACTTGACGCCCAAATCGATAATATTCCCTTGATATTGTATTGAGGTCGATCCCGTCAAATTACGGGCCAGATGACACAACATCTCTTCGGTCAGATCCATCAGATCATCGTATCTGGCGTAAGCCTGATAAAATTCGAGCATGGTAAATTCAGGATTGTGACGGGTTGAAACCCCTTCATTTCTAAAACTTCTGTTGATCTCGAAAACTCTTTCAAACCCTCCTATAACCAGACGCTTTAAATAAAGTTCAGGAGCTATTCGCAAAAATAGGTCCATGCCCAAGGCATTGTGATGAGTCACAAACGGTGTGGCCTCGGCACCACCCGGAACCGTCTGCATCATAGGCGTTTCCACCTCAAGGAAATCCCGGTCAAGAAGAAATGTACGCATGGCCTGAATTATCCTGCTCCGTTTTATAAAAATATCCCGCACATCTGAATTCATTATCAAATCGATGTGGCGTCTGCGATAACGCTTTTCAGGGTCTTTTAGTCCGTGAAATTTTTCCGGAAGCGGTCTTGCTGACTTACAGACGAGCTTTAACTCCTTGACCAGAAGTGTCCACTCACCTGTTCGGGTTTTGAACATTCCTCCGCTCAGCCCGACGAAATCGCCGATATCTAGCTGTTTAAAAAGATTATAGGCTTTATCGCCGATTTTGTCTTTTCTCACATAGGCCTGAAGCTGTCCGGTTCGATCCCTGAATCTGATAAAAGATGCCTTGCCGAACCGGTTTATGGCCATCATACGACCTGCAACAGCAAAAACAGGATCATCCTCGGCAAGGTAATCCGGTGCTTCTTCTATGGCTTTTTTAATGTCGCCAACAGAATGCGAAACAACAAAATCATTGGGATAAAGATTAATATTGCCTTTTTTTAAGTCTAAAAGTTTCTTTTTTCGTTTTTCTATAATGTCGCTTTTTTTATCCATAGCAGTTCAATAACACAACAACTTTTAGTAAAGTTAAACTTGCCTTGCTAACCCATTAAAAAAAAGGTGTCAAGATTAAGTTGGCGGATCTATTCGCTTTAACTTAAAGGTAAACTTCGTTCCCCGGTCGACTTTACTCTCAACATCAAGCCAAGTATTGTAAGATTCGAGTATTCTGTGAACTATAGAAAGCCCAAGACCTGTTCCGCTTGGCTTTGTTGTGAAAAAGGGGTCAAAAATCGACTGCATAGACTCTTCTTTAATCCCGTGACCGTTGTCGCTAATTTCAATACCTGCATAATCGTGCTTTAAAGGATATGTTTTGATCCTGATGAGCCCTCCACTTTCAACAGCCTCGGCAGCATTTAAAAGGAGATTCCAGATCACCTGACGCAGATGCGTAGGATCCATTTCAATCCAGACATTTGAAAAAAGCTCGCTTGCAATCGAGACTCCGGTGGTATCGGCTCTGCCCTTTTCAAAGAGCTTGATGGTCTCTGTCAGTGTGCTTTCGAGCTCTATTTTTTCGATTTTACCGATCGGAGGCTTTGCAAACAAAAGAAAATTATTTGCCAGGGTGCTTAACCGGTCTGTCTCACGCAGAACGATCTGCATCAGCTTGTCATGCTCGGGATTATACGGAATTTCTTTTCTTAAAATCTGGATTGAACCTGATAGAGAAGCCAGCGGATTCTTGATTTCGTGGGTTATACCGGCCGCCATCTCTCCCATGTAAGCCATCTTTTCCACGCGATCGACTCGATCCTCAAGGGCCAAGAGTTTTTTTCTTGTCCTTCTCAACTGTTCCGACAGAAAACCGCTCAGAAAAGCAACGGCAAAACAGGCTATCATAGTAATCATTACCTTGAAAAAGACATGTCTCCAGTCATAATCCCCGATGACAATTCCTTCTTTCATGTATAACGGATTGATAATACCGAAATATTCAAGGTCGACCATGATACCGTACTGGATACTGCAAAGCACGGCCATAACCATGCTCCCTCTTCTGAAAAGAAGCATACTCGAATAGATAATAACCACCAGATAAAGAAATGAAAAGATGCTTGCGAAACTACCTGTAATAAAAAGTATCGTTGTTACTACAAATGTATCAGTGCCGATCTGTATGTAAGCAAAGAGAAGTTTCCGCTTTACATGTTTAAGAATTAATGCATAGTAAAATGAAAGCAGAAAAATTGCGACGACAAGTCCATAAAAAACCTGGAGAGACCAGGCAGGAGAGGAAGGTCTTTCACTGAATTGCAGGGTAATATTAGATCCCAGCAACAGTAAAGCAAAAACAACCCGAAATAATATAAGCCATTTAAGCTTATGATACAGATCATTTTCTGGCTTGTTTGAGGAGCTGGGCATAATATGCAAAATATGCTCAATTATTTAACGTATCAAATATCTATAACTTAATGAATCTATAGAGGTTTTTAGATTTATATTGTCACCCCTATTCACTCATTCCAATTACCGACCAAGGGTAGCTAAGTTCATGTCTTATTCCAGGGCAGCAGCCATTTTGAATATGGGCAGATACATCGAAACAACCAAGCCGCCGATAACTATCCCCAAAAACACCAGCATAAACGGCTCTATTAATGAAGTCATATTTTCCACCGCCTGGTCGACTTCTTCATCGTAAAAATCGGCGATCTTTACTAACATGTCATCAAGGGCGCCGGTAGATTCACCAACAGCAATCATTTGGCATACCATTGACGGAAAGACTCCGCTTTCAGCAAGAGGGTCGGACATTGTGCGGCCTTCGGCAATAGCAGATCGGGTTTCGTACACAGCCTTTTCAATGGTTTTGTTCCCCGCTGTTTTGGCAACAATTTCAAGCGCGTCTAAAATCGCAACCCCGCTGGAAAGCATTGTCCCCGTGGTGCGTGTAAATTTGGCCACCGCGGCTTTGCGAATTAAATCCCCGAATATCGGCAGTTTGAGAAAAAGGTCATCCATTAAGGCCCGCCCTCTTTCGGTTTTGTAAAATCTCCCGATAGCAAATATTACCAGAACTATACAGCCGACAATATAAAATATGTTTGATTTGACAAACCTGCTCATATTTACAACAATCTGTGTGGGGACCGGAAGGGCGCCACCCATCCCCTCAAACATCTCCTCAAATACAGGGATAACAAAAACCATAATGATTCCGACAACGATTATAGCGATCACAATAGTTACAATTGGATAAGTCATGCCGCCTTTTATCTTGGCTTTGAGTTTGGCGGCCTTCTCCATGTAAGCAGAAAGCCGTCTTAAGATCGCATCAAGGATACCGCCGGCTTCACCGGCTGAAATCATGTTTACAAAAAGATCATCAAACTGCTTGGGGTATTTTTTTAATGCTTCCGCAAAGGTTTGCCCGCTCTCAACGTTCTGTTTAATTTCCTTTAGCATGTTTTTAAATGTTTTGTTTTCATGCTGAGCATAGAGAATATCAAGACACTGGATGATTGGGAGACCCGCATCGATCATTGTAGAAAATTGCCGGCAGAAAATAATTATATCTTGCCGTTTTATTTTGGGCTGCATGAAAGAGATGTTCTCAAAAAGGTCCTTGGGTTTCTTCTTGATCTTGGTAGAAGTAATCTTACGCCTGATAAGTTCGGAACGCACAGCTTCTTCGGTCGGGGCCTCCATCTCACCTTTCTGTTTCTTATTTTGTCTGTTCTTCCCCTTCCACAAATAGACTGGCATGATCATTCCTCCCTTTTAATGGAGTCAATACGTAAATACCAACGAGCTCATGTAGCACTCAAAAATAGAGTGTGAGATCTTTGAAAAACGCTCTTTTTTGCCTCCGCCAAAGAATTCCGGCGGATCAGGTTAAATTTTTACTTAACCTGCATGTTTTAGCTTCTCTTTATAAAAAAAACACCTCTTGGCATCTCTTTCTTGGAAATCTCCCCGTTTTCTGTCAAAGTCCAAAGATGCCTTCGAACCTCGTTTACATCCATTCCTAAAGATCGTGAAATATCCTCGGCAGTGCAGGGTCGCCTTACTATGGTGGCCAGGAGTCGTTCATGAAAGCCGTCCATATATACCGGGCTATATCGATCCGTATCGAATTCCTTGATTATATCGGCATCATAAAGATAGGCAGCTATTTCCGTCAACCGCTTTTTGTCAACAGGCTTAACCCATTGCTCGGTGCCGGGCCTGTCAAGTGTATTGAGCTGAATCCGGTCAGGATGTATTAAGCTTAATACATTTCTTATTTTTTTTAATTCGCTTTGGCTGTCGTTAAACCCGGGTACCAGAAACACCTCAACCCAGAACTGATTGGCAAATTTCTTTCTCAAAGAAATCAAACCTTTAATAATATCAGAAATTATCAATCCCCGGTGCGGTCTGTTTATGCTGTAAAAGACCTTTTCACTCACAGCATCGAGTGACACTTTTACAAGATCTAGGTCTAGTATTTCTGCGCTCATATGCGGGTTATAAAAAAGTGTGCCGTTTGTCAGTAGAGCGACTTTGCGCCCGGGATGAGAAGTTTTTATAAAAGCAATAATCTCGCCCATACCGCTGTGAAGGGTCGGCTCCCCCGAACCTGAAAATGTTATGAAATCAAGGTCCGGATCTTTGGATAAAAAGTCGCCGAGTTCAGCCGTAATACTGTTGATCGAAATATATTCCTTGCGCTTTAAGGCCAAATTGTCGGTCCTCCCACACTCACAGTAAACACAATTAAGCGTACATGTTTTGTGAGGCACAAGATCCACGCCCAGGGATATGCCCAGTCTTCTCGAAGGAACTGGTCCGAAGATATGTCTATACCCAACATGTTGATTGTTTTTCATTTTCAGTATTGAACCTGAATACTATTTCTCATTTAGCTCGCATAGAGACCTTTGAAAGATGGTTCCCGCTTTTAGCGGAATCAAGGCCAAGAAAGGCAAAAAATTTAACCACAGGAATACATTAAGTATTTCGAGTAATAAAATTTGAGCCTGACGTCCCGCCGTTGGCGGGAGGCAAAAGAGAGCGTTTTTCAAAAGTTTCGCATATTTTCGAGTCCGCTTGTATCATAAAGCAAGCCAAACAACAACAGCTTTGCTGAATTTATTACAAAATCAGTTGTCATACGGCTTGATAAACTCACCCATTTAGCATATGCTTAATTTTTAACTAACAAACTTTATTGTCTCATAAAAAGTCGGAATTGCGACCTTTTACAAGAGTTTTAAGTGTCTGTTAAAACAATAAATTATAATTATTTAAAACCTAAACCGTGATAAATTAGACTTTTTACGAATTTATCAAACTTGATAGTACAGGATTTCCTTTTCATGTCAAAAAAAGCCGGACATACAAAAAAAGGGCTTACCGTCATTACTACGCACATTAATGCCGACTTTGACGCCCTGGCATCCATGCTTGCGGCCCAGAAGCTTTACCCCGATGCACTTGCGGTTTTTCCCGGTTCCCAGGAAAAAAATCTAAGAAATTTCTTTATAAAGTCTATGGTCTATCTCTTTAACATGGCCGACATTAAGGATATAGACCTGACAAATCTAAAAAGACTGGTTCTGGTCGATACCAGACAGCCGGGTCGTATAGGAAAGCTTGCAGCCGTACTCGACAGGCCGGATATCGATATACATATTTACGATCACCACCCTCCCATGAGCAACGACATAAAAGGTGATTGCGTAGTTCATTACTTAACCGGTGCCACCGTCACCATACTTACGGAAATCATAAAAAACAAGGGCATCGACATCTCTCCGGATGAAGCCACAATTATGTGTCTCGGTATATATGAAGATACCGGGTCCTTTACCTTCCCTTCTACCACCGAAAAAGATTTTACGGCCGCCGCCTTTCTCGTTTCAAAGGGGGCAAATCTAAACGTGGTCTCAAACCTGATCTCCAGGGAGATCAGCCCGGAACAGGTAGGACTTTTGAACGACATTATTCAGGCCTCAACCCGTTATAATATCAATGGCGTTGAAATTGTAATTACAACCGTATCCACTGACAATTATGTGTCGGATTTCGCCTTCCTGGTCCAAAAAATGGCTAAGATGGAAAACCTTGATGCGATTTTTGCCATAGCGCGCATGGGAGACAAAATGTACATCGTGGCCCGAAGCAGAATACCCGAGGTTGATGTGGGGGCGATTGTTACTCCCCTCGGAGGTGGAGGACATACCTTTGCTGCCGCCGCAACCATCAAGGGAAAGACATTGGTCCAGATTGAGCAAGAGCTTATGAAAATCCTCTACAGCAAAATCAGATCACGGAGCAGAGCAAAAGATCTTATGTCATCCCCGGCCATCAGGGTCGGTGCCGATGTCCCATGTAAAGATGCAGGCAATCTTCTCACACGTTACAACATAAACGCACTCCTGGTCACACAAAAGCGCAACGGCAAAGAAAACCTGCTCGGCTTTATAACTCGCCAGATTATTGAAAAGGCTTTGTACCACCGGCTGGACCACATCCCGATCAAAGAGTATATGACAACCGAAGTTGCCTCGGTGGACCCCGATTCCGAATTATTGGAAATACAGGAAAAAATTATCGAAAACAAGCAGCGCATCCTTCCTGTCATCGACAATGGCGCAATCATCGGTGTTATTACGCGCACCGATCTGCTCAACATTCTGGTTCGGCAATCTAAGCTTACCTCCTCAAACTCGCATGATCTGCTCAAGGAACCCGTCCACGCCAGAACCAGATATGTCCTTAAGTTCATGAAAGAACGCCTTTCATCTCGTATTATCAATATCCTCAAAACCATCGGCGAAAAAGCCGAAGAATTAGGTTGCGGCGCTTATGTTGTGGGCGGATTTGTGCGCGATCTATTCCTGTATCGAACCAATGAAGATATAGACATTGTCATTGAAGGCGACGGCATCGCATTTGCAAAGAAATATGTTAAAATGGTCGATGCCCGTATTCATTCCTACGAAAAGTTCGGCACAGCAGTAATTATATTCCCGGATGGTTTTAAAATTGATGTTGCTTCCGCCAGAATGGAATACTACAAGTTCCCGGCGGCCCTTCCAACGGTGGAGATGAGTTCAATAAAACTAGACCTCTTTCGGCGGGACTTCACTGTAAACACCTTGGCGATTCAGCTAAACCCGGATAAGTTTGGCATATTGATCGATTTCTTCTTAGCCCAGAAGGACATCAAGGAAAAATCGATCAGGGTTTTGCACAATTTGAGTTTTGTTGAGGATCCGACCCGGGTATTCCGCGCCATAAGGTTCGAACAGCGTTTTGGTTTTTCCATCGGAAAACTGACTTCAGATCTTATTAAAAACGCCGTAAAAATGGATTTTTTCAAACGTCTCAGCGGCAGAAGGGTATTTGCCGAACTGCGTCAAATTCTCGAAGAAGAAAACCCCCTTGCCGCTATAGCGAGGCTAAATGAGTATGATCTCCTGAATGTTATACATTCTTCCATAACATTGAACAACGAGCTGATTTCATTGTTTAGTTCAGTAAAAAAGGTGCTGTCCTGGCACGATTTGCTTTTTCTCGAAGAACCGTATATGAAATGGGCCGTTTATTTTCTGGCGCTAACCAGGCACT
>DAOVAE010000090.1 GCA_030671225.1 Desulfobacteraceae bacterium | reverse complement strand
AAGGTGAGTCGCCAAAAAGTTTTTCTTCAAAGGACGCTCCCAATATCTTCCTGGTGATTGAAGAAGAAGCCTCTGTCGGAAGTGCAATAGCAGCGAGAACTGTTCCGATCTTTTCTTTGTTCAATGATGTTGTGCTGCAGCTTGATAATGCTTCTCTGCCCGTATGCAAAACCAGGTGATAGAGCGGGTCGAGTTCTTTTAAAAGATTTTCGTCAATGTCAATCCCTTCCGGATCGAATTCAAAATCATTTATAAGGCATGCTCGTTTTGAAAAGGTTTTGTCAGGCCATGGATCAGAATGATACATGAAATCAGGTTCAACGATCCATCTGCCTCCGGGGACCTCACAGGTGGCGTCAACCTTGTTGACAATGTTTTGCCAGAACTTAATAAGGTCCGGAGCCCCGGGAAATACACAGGCCATCCCGACTACAGCGATCGGTGTTCTTTTTTCGTTAGTCATTTGTCATTCGTCGCTTGTCATTTACTTTTTTTCCAATTGAACTAATATACGCATTTAAGCGCGGTGACAATTCTTCAAGTAACTCTTGCAATCCTCTGATTTCATTCTCTGTTAATAATTTTCTCTTATAAGCCTCCAACTAGTGACAACGGCAAATTACCAGTGACAAATGTCTAATGACAAATGGCCAATGACCAAAAACCTGTGACTGGTAATCAGTGACTTCCGGTTTTCGTACAATAGTTGTATAAAAAAAACAATAAAATGTCTGTAACTCCGTGATAAGATTTTTTGTAGGCGTTCACAGGTTCCCGGTTCAAGGTTAATGTAAGATTGCATAATAGATTTAACCCCGAATCTTGAACCCTGAACGGTTTCAATTTATTAGCTACCATATATTGTGTTATTTTTTGCTTGACATACAAGATACATTGTTCTATACGGTTTTTTAAATCTTTTCCTTTTTCACCTTTTTATGGCCTATGTGTATGTAAAATAGTTCACAATGTGAAATAAAACTCATAGAATTTAGTAAAATATTTAGCACGCTGATATTGCTTGTGAGGATAACTATTCAAAATAACATACAATAAAATTATCTAAAATTTTTGGCATTATTTCTGCGGATCACAAATAAAGTTTAAAGCTGCATTATACATCTTCTATTTTAAAGTGGAGCAGATATGGGCAATCGTTTAAGTATCAGCAAAAAGGATAGTGCGCTTAGCAAACAAGAATTAATAGAAATGGGTAAAGCAGCCAGGGAGGAGCGGGACCGCCTACTCAAAGAGCGCCCGAGCCTCAAGGAATTCCAAAAGGAAATCGACAGATGCCTTAACAATGCCGGGAGTTCTGAAAACCGCATGGCCGTTTTAGGAATAATGATGGGAGCCAAGCTTAAGGAGCTCCAGGGGCAACTATCGCATCTCTCTTTTCTGATGCGACAAATGGAAGCGCCTACTCACTATCCTATTGAACAAAAACAAATGTTGCCTGAATAAACATATCCAAAAATACCTTGCTACTTTCTCTTTTCGTCCTTTCATGCCTCAGGTGTATGTAAATTACTTCCTAATGTGAAAAAAAACTCATAGAATTTCGCAGAATAATTTGCCTGGCTGATGGATAACTATATGGATAACTATGCGGAATTTTAGACCAATAATTTACCTGAAAATTTTGGCATGATTTCTGCATTTAGTATAAATAAAGTTTAGAATTGCTTTTGAAGATATGGTTTTTGGAATTATTATGTATTAATGACATTTAGCGCCACCCAACTTCAACATCTATATAAAAAACCACGTGATGGCTAAAAGCCTCCAAAGGTTATACTAAAAAAGGGAGTTTGAGGTGGCGCTTAATTAATGACTTTTTTTGGTGCATGTGCCTTTTTACATTTTGCAATCATCAACAAATAACAGGTTCGGGCGACTCCACACTTATTTTGGGTGACGGCTCAACCGAACTGGAATAAGCCTTGAATCAAATAATCAAGCAATTCAAGGCGATAAAGGCAGGGCCTTTAATTTTGTCCCTGCCTTTTTTTTACCTAAAACCTGCATACAAATTTAAAAAGTATTAAGTCTTTACCAGGCGCCGCAGGCACAATGCTCTATGTACACCTATGAACCACTTCCGTCTTGCATTTTCCACAAGGCATGATTATAGTCTATAATTATGAAAGAACATAATGAAAAAATACCGGATCCAAAAGAAATCGAAAAGGAGATAGGCGATTTCCTTGCCAAGAAATTCGGTGGCAGTGTTAAAATGGTATCTCCACTGGTTATTCCCCAAGAAATCACTTCCGAAAAGGCCGAAAAGCCTTCCCATAAAGGGGGAAAAATCACTTTCGATTTAAAACCCGAAGACCTTATTTCCTATCTTGACCAGTATATAGTAAAACAGGATAAGGCCAAAGCGATTCTGGCCACAAAAGTATGTACCCATTTCAACAGGATAAAACGGGCCGAAACCTCTCCTGATGACATCAGTTATATGGTCGGCCACATAAAAAACAACATACTCATGTTCGGTCCGACCGGAGTCGGAAAAACATATATTATTAAACTTATCGCGGAAAAAATCCAGGTACCTTTTGTAAAAGGAGATGCTACCAAATTCAGCGAAACCGGTTATGTGGGCGGTGATGTAGAAGATCTCGTCCGGGATCTTGTACGAGAAGCTGACGGTGATATTGAACTTGCTCAATACGGTATCATATATATAGATGAAATCGATAAAATTGCATCGAGCCGGAACATTATTGGTGTTGATGTATCACGATCAGGTGTTCAGCGCGCTCTTCTAAAACCGATGGAAGAGACCGAGGTTGATTTAAAAGTACCACATGATCCTATTTCGATGATTCAGGAGATCGAACGTTTTCGTAAAACCGGCAAACGAGACAAACGTGCTGTCAACACCGGCAATATACTGTTTATTATGAGCGGAGCCTTTGGCGATCTGGCCCGGATTGTTAAAAAACGGATTGCCGATCAGGAAATCGGCTTTGGGGCAAACATTAAAGATTACCGGGATGACACCGACATTCTTCAAAAGGTAAAAGCGGAAGATCTGATAGAATTCGGATTTGAAACCGAATTTGTCGGCCGCCTGCCGGTAAGGGCTGTTTTTGAGAAGTTGACTGAAGAAGATCTTTTTGAAATCCTGAAAAACCCCAGCAACCCGATCATTCTCGGTAAAAAACTCGATTTTGCAGCATATGATATTGACGTAAAATTTGAGAACAAGGCCCTTCGTGTTCTAGCTGAAAAGGCCTTCAATGAAAACACCGGTGCCAGAGGCCTGGTCAGCGCCGTTGAGGGGGCACTGCTTCTGTTTGAAAAAAAATTGCCGTCAAGCGATATTAAAAAATTTCCGGTAACTGTTTCCGTCATCAAAGATCCCGAAAGATCGCTTGAGAACATGATGTTATTATCAAACCGCAACAAATTAAATGAAACATTTGAAAAGCTTGCCCTTGAAGAAAAAGAGTCTATTATAAAATATTTGGGCTTAAACAAGAAAAATATGGCGGGGAAATACGGTCTCACCCTGACGTCTTCACGTATCAAGGTTGTGGCCTCTTATTACTCCAACCATATAATGGATATCGAAAAAGTAATCAATAAAATCAAATCCTTTAATGATGATATTAAAAAACTAGAACTATTCTTTTTAAAAAACCATGATATTAACATTGTCCTGGAAGATGATGCCATAGATTTTATTATCGAACAGTTTGAAAAGAACAATATTAATCTTGACGATTTTTACGAACAGCTGACAAACGATTTTAAACACGGTCTCAACCTGATTCGGGAAAAAACCGGAGGAAACCGTTTCTTTATAACAAGAAACGCTCTTATAGATCCAGAGGCTTTTATAAGCAATCTCATTAAAGATGAGCTGAGCCATGGCCTGTTGCCCGACGCTTGAAACCATAAACCCTTATCTAATAATCAATAACTAACTGTTAATTGTTACCCATTGATCATTAACCATTATTTCCTTAACTTTTGAACTTTGAACCCTAGTTATCAATATGATCGGAATATCAAAACTTTACTGCGGAACCGTTGAGCCATCGGATGCCCTTCGTTATGGGCGAATGTCATCAAAATTACCGTCCCACCTTTTGCAGTTTTCCAGCGATAAACGGCCTGTGGTGGTTTGGAATATTACAAGGCGATGCAACCTAAAGTGCGTGCATTGCTATGCCCATGCCAAAAACATCCCTTTTGACAATGAACTTTCATTCAAAGAAGGCAAAGATCTGATAGATGATCTTGCAGATTTCGGTGTGCCGGTGATCCTTCTTTCGGGAGGAGAGCCTCTAATACGAAAGGATCTCCCTGAGCTTGCGGCCTATGCCGTCAAAAGGGGTATGCGAGCCGTTATATCGACAAACGGCACCTTAATAACTTCCCAAATGGCCCGTGTACTTAAGGAAATTGGCCTCTCTTATGTCGGTATCAGCCTTGATGGAATGGAAGAGATCAATGACCGATTCAGAGGTGTTAAAGGGGCTTTTAGGTCGGCTTTGGAAGGGATTGAAAACTGTAAAAAGGCGGGTATAAAAGTTGGGCTCCGCTTTACAATCAACAAATCTAATACCGGTGAAATTCCGGAAATATTTAAACTCCTTGAAGAAATGGATATTCCAAGGGCATGCTTTTATCATCTGGTTTATGCCGGACGAGGATCAGAACTTGTGAAAGAAGACCTGCCCCATCAGGAAACCAGAAAAGCCGTTGATCTCATCATGGACCTTACCAAAAAACTCCATGATAAGGGAATGCTCAAAGAGGTTTTGACCGTAGACAATCATGCGGATGGGCCGTACATTTACCTAAGGTTGGTTAAAGAAAATCCCAAACGCGCCCAGGAGGTTCTCGAACTTCTTAAAATGAATGAAGGCAACAGCTCCGGAATAGGTATCGGCTGCATAAGCTGGGACGGCGAGGTCCACGCCGATCAATTCTGGCGGCATTACAGTTTCGGCAATGTCAAAAATCGACCATTTTCTGAAATCTGGGCCGACACCTCGGACCCGCTCATGAAAAAACTTAAGGAGAAAAAAAAGTACGCCAAGGGAAGATGCGCAACATGCAGATGGCTTGAGATTTGCGGCGGCAATTTTAGGGTACGATCCGAGGCTGTAACAGGTGATATCTGGGCACCGGATCCGGCATGCTATCTAACAGATGAAGAAATAGCCCAAGAAGCCTAAGATTTAAACGATAATATCCTAACCCGGACAAGCCGGAACCTGATTGACTATTGATTATTAAAGATTGAATATTTGTTGAATCGCTTCGCTCTATCTTATTTATATAAATTGTTAGATTTCCTTCAATTTTCAATATTCAACCTGCCCGCTCGTGCCTTGCAATGGCAGGCGGGTCGAAAATATTCAATTACTTGCTGGAAAAAAATATCGTGTTTAGAATTTTTCGCCACAAAAAGCACAAAATTTACAAATAAGGGCCTAATAAAATGCTTTTCCCCGATTACAGACCAAGACGGTTGCGGCAAAATGATGCGTTTCGACGTATGATTCGC
>DAOVAE010000052.1 GCA_030671225.1 Desulfobacteraceae bacterium | reverse complement strand
GGTATATCGTCTTCTTGAAAAATCTTATCCCCCTCATCCAAAATTAAAGCATGAGGCAGAACTTCGTCCATGTGCTCCACCAAAACAATTTCAACCTCTTTTAAAACCGTAGCCGGTATATCCTTCAAATCCTTTTCGTTCTCTTTGGGAATAACAACTTTCTTGACTCCACCCCTGTGAGCGGCCAAAATTTTCTCTTTCATTCCGCCGATAGATAGAACACGCCCTCGCAATGTGATTTCACCTGTCATGGCTATATTATTGTAAACAGGCCGCTTGGTTAAAGCCGAAACAAGAGATGTACACATTGAAATCCCTGCCGAAGGGCCGTCCTTTGGAATGGCGCCTTCAGGTATATGGATATGAATGTCAAATTCCCTGTAAAACTTTGTATTGATGTCAAGGATCTCGGTACGAGATCGGACATAGCTAACGGCTGCCTGAGCAGACTCTTTCATCACATCTCCCAGTTTGCCTGTCATAATAAGCTTCCCTTTGCCGGGCATAATCAGGGTTTCGATACATAGCAATTCCCCGCCCACATGTGTCCATGCAAGCCCTGTCACAAGACCGATCTGGTCTTCCTCTTCTATCTGAATTTCCTTGAAGCGAGGAGGACCTAAGTATCTCTGCACTGATTTTGCCGTTACCTTGAATATGGTACTCTCTTTTTTCTTTAGTACCTCACGTGCAATTTTGCGGCAGATCGAAGAGATTTCACGCTCAAGATTTCTTACTCCTGATTCTCGTGTATATCTCCGGGTAATTGTAAGAACAGCATTTTTTGAAAAATGCACATTCTTATCTTTAAGTCCATTCATCTCGATCTGTTTGGATATAAGAAAGTCTCTGGCAATATAATATTTTTCATACTCTGCATAGCCGGGCAAACGAATAATCTCCATTCTGTCCTGTAACGGTAGCGGTATTTCAGGCAGCGTATTGGCTGTAGTGATAAAAAGGATGTCTGAAAGATCGTAATCTACATCAAGATAATGGTCGTTGAAGCCGCAATTCTGTTCCGGGTCAAGAACCTCTAAAAGGGCGGCCGAAGGATCACCCCGAAAATCCATACTCATTTTATCAACTTCATCAAGGCAAAATACTGGATTATTAACACCGACTTTTTTAAGTGACTGAATAATTTTACCCGGCATTGCGCCGATATAGGTGCGCCGATGTCCCCTAATTTCAGCCTCATCCCGCACACCTCCTAAGGAAAGACGTATAAATTTTCTTCCCGTAGCCCTGGCAACAGATTTGGCCAAAGACGTTTTGCCTACACCGGGCGGCCCCACAAAACAGAGTAAGGGCCCCCGAATCTTTTTGACCAGGGATTGGACTGCAAGGTATTCGAGTATGCGTTCTTTTGGTTTTTCCAGCCCGTAATGGTCTTCATTTAAAATAATATCTGCTTCTTCAAGATTTTGCCGAACCTTGCTCCTTGCAAACCAGGGGAGGCTGAGCAACCAATCAATATAGGTGCGAACTACCGTTGCTTCGGCCGACATGGGGGTCATCATCTTAAGCTTTTTGAACTCATGTCTGACCTTACCTGCGGCTTCCTTTGACATCCTTTTGCGCTTGATTCGCTTTTCAAGATCCTTGAGTTCATCGCTGTGATCATCTTCAGTACCAATCTCCTTTTTGATGGCCCGCATCTGTTCATTCAGATAATAATTCTTCTGGGTTTTTTCCATCTGTGTTTTGACACGATTTTTGATACGCTGATCCATCTTGAAAATATCGATTTCCATCTTTATTAAACTTAGAAGGAAAGAAAGCCTCTTTTCCAGGGAAATCGTTTCTAAGAGACGCTGTTTATCATCCATTTTGAATGAAAAATGGGCTGCAACGGTATCAGCTAACTTTGAAGGATCTGAGATGTCGGAAACCGTTTTTACAAGATCTTTTGAGATGTTCTTGTTTACTTTGGCATACTCATCGAAACTTTGGTTAATACCTCTGATCAGAGCCTCGCCCTCTGCGGGCATCACTTCAGTTTCACTGATCGGTTTTAACTCCACTTGAAAAAAGTCCTTGTTCCCGACATAACGAACAATAGAAGCTCTATTTTTCCCCTCAATCAGAACTTTTACCGTACCATCCGGAAGCCGAAGAAGCTGAAGTACGTTTGCAATGGTCCCTATCTTACTGATGTCTTCTTCAGTAGGGTTGTCAATCCCCACCTTGTTCTGAGTGGCAAGAAAAACTCTTTTGTCATTATTCATCGCCTCGGAAAGGGCGGCCACAGATTTTGAACGTCCCACAAAGAGCGGTGCAACCATATGGGGAAAAACTACAATATCTCTAAGCGGCAGCATCGGCAGTATCAGCTTTGGCGAATCGGAATCATCATCTTTAAAAAATTTCGGCAGATTAATCATATTAATATTTTATTCCTCTTAATATTTTATTCCTCTAATTACCTGTCTTGCGCTTTTTGTTGGGTTGCTCAAATAATAGAATCGGATCTTCTTGATTGAGCACGGTATCTTCTCCAATGACACATTCCTTTACATTTGCCATGGAAGGAATTTCATACATGATATCTATCATGCAGCTTTCCATTATGGCTCGAAGTCCTCTGGCACCGGATTTTCGTTTCGAGGCCTCTTTGGCTATGGCTAAAAGGGCACTATCTGTTAACCTCAAGTTTACCCCTTCCATTTCCATAAGTTTTTTAAACTGCTTGATAAGAGCATTTTTCGGCTCTTGAAGTATTCTGATCAAAGCAGACTCATTCAATTCATCAAGTGTTGCAATAACAGGCAGACGACCTAGAAATTCAGGAATCAAACCGAATTTGATCAGGTCCTCGGGTTGAACCATTTCCAGCATTTTACCGATATCTTTTTCTTCCTGCTTTACGATATTAGCCCCAAAGCCCATAACTTTGGACCCCAAACGACGTTGAATGATCCGTTCGAGTCCTGTAAAGGTTCCTCCACAAATAAAAAGTATGTTAGAGGTATCAACCCTGACAAAGTCCTGTTGCGGATGCTTTCGCCCCCCTTTTGGCGGTACGCTGGCTGTAGTTCCTTCGATAATCTTCAATAATGCCTGCTGAACACCTTCTCCTGAAACATCACGGGTAATTGACGGGTTGTCGGATTTGCGTGCAATCTTGTCGATTTCATCAATGTAAACAATACCCCGGCTGGCTTTCTCCACATCGTAATCCGCGTTCTGAAGCAGGGAAAGGATGATATTTTCAACATCCTCGCCCACATAGCCGGCTTCTGTCAGGCTTGTAGCGTCAGCGATGGTAAAAGGTACATTTAGAAATCTGGCAAGCGTCTGGGCCAGCAATGTCTTTCCACAGCCGGTTGGCCCAATAAGGAGAATATTGCTTTTCTGAATTTCAATATCACCTGTTCTGATCGAAGATTCAAGACGCTTGTAATGATTATAAACGGCAACAGCAAGATATTTTTTGGCCATATCTTGTTCAATCACATAACTATCGAGCATTTCTTTTATTTCTTTTGGAAGAAGAAGCTGCTCCATTCCGTCTGCGTCTTTGTCTTTTTCCTCTTCAATGATTTCACTGCATAGCTGTATGCATTCATCACAAATATAGACTGCGGGACCGGCAATCAGTTTCTCCACTTCTTTCTGATTTTTTCCACAAAACGAACAGAAGAGATTGTCATTCGTATTCCCTTTTTTCGTCATTTTAATCCTCCGCCTTTTCTATTTTATCAAGATCATCTCTGTTGACGATGACGTGATCGACTATACCGTATGCTTTGGCCTCTTCACCTGTCATGAAGAAATCACGGTCCGTATCAGACTGTATATGCTCTAAGGTTTTTCCTGTATGCAGTACTAGAATTTGATTCAGGGTCTCCTTCATACGAAGGATCTCTTTGGCCTGTATTTCTATATCTGACGCTTGCCCCTGAAATCCTCCCATGGGCTGGTGGATCAAAATCCTTGCATTGGGAAGAGTATAGCGCTTGCTTGTTGTTCCGGCAGTTAGTAAAAGCGCCCCAAGACTGGCTGCTTGGCCGATACATACAGTGGCAATATCCGGTTTAATGTACTGCATGGTATCATATACCGCCAAACCGGCTGTCACGATGCCACCAGGGGAATTGATGTAAAAATTGATGTCCTTGTCAGGATCTTCGGATTCGAGGAACAAAAGTTGCGCTATCAAAAGATTTGCAATCTCATCATCAATAGCAGAGCCAAGGAAAATTATTCTGTCTTTGAGCAGCCTTGAGTATATATCATAGGCACGTTCACCTCTGCTGCTCTGCTCTATAACCATGGGTATTAACGGCACAAATAGCCTCCTTTATGACTTTTTTGATATTTTTTTAATCAACAATTGCAGATTTTAGGTTTCTGGATTCTGCTTTAGCTCCGGTTCCTCTTCTTCTATTGCGCTATTTTTAATAATAAGCTTGATAACCTGTTTTTCAAGTAGGGTATGTTTAAAAAACTCGAGGTTTTCATCATTCTGCTTATAATAATTCTTTATTTCTTCAACAGGCTGGTTAACGGCCTTGGCCATCTCCGCAAAACCGTTTTCTAAATCTTCATCCGAAAGGGTAGTATTTTCTTGCTCGATAATTTTCCCTAAAATCAAATGCCTTCTTACCTTCTTTTCTGCTGTTTCACGATGTTTTTCTAAAAGTATTTCCCTCGACAACCCTTGATCTTCCAACGACTTGTTATGATAAGCTAAAGACCTTTCAACCTCTTCAATAATTCCTTCCAGTTCGTAGTCGACCATTGAATCAGGCAACTCGAATTCGGTCTTTTCGATCAGGGTTGTAAAAATTTGCTCATTCATTTCCTGCTCCACCCTCTTGGCATAGCCCTGATTCAAATTCTCTGTTATGACATTTTTCAGGTCGTCTAATGTTTCATACTGCCCAAATTGTTTGGCAAATTCATCATCGATGTCAGGAAGCACCTCTTCCCTGATTTCATGGAGTTTTACCTGAAAAGTTATTGCAAGAGTTGCCAGCTTTTCATTTGAAAAATCTTCTGGAAATTTTACTTTGATGTCCCTGTTATCACCCGGTTTCATTCCGACCAGCTTTTCGTCAAACGTATTTAATATTTGGCCTTGGCCGACTTTTAAAGTATAATTTTCGGTCTTCTGGGTTTCCTTAAAGGGTTTACCGTCTTTAAATCCTTCATAATCGATAAGCACAAAATCGTTTTCCAGGACCCCTCTATCTTCTGCTATGGGATTTTGTCGCGCCATATTTTTTTGTAGAATTTTAAGCTGTGCATCCATCTCTTCATCCGTAATCCGGTACAGCGCTTTTTTCAGAGTTAAGCCCTTGAAATTAATCTCCTCTATTTCCGGTTTTATCTCCACGGTAGCAACATATCTAAAGGGTCCTTTTTCATCAAGCCCGGATGGATCAATTTTCGGGTTGCCTACAATATGGAGATCGGTTTCTTTAAGCGCCTCTATAAAAGAATCCTGAAGCAGTTTTGAGGATACATCATTATGGACATCCTTTTTAAACAGTCTTTCCAAAACCGTACGCGGTGCCTTACCAGGACGAAAACCTTTTATTTTAGCTGTTTTCTTTAGATTTTTATATGCATTGTCCAGTTCACGAGCGACCTTTTCTTCAGGGATTTCAATATTGAGTATTTTTTTAACACTGCTCACATTTTCTACGGTAATCTGCATAAAATTCCTTTCTAACAAATCATTGCCTGAAGTTTAATGGCTGCTTCAGGCACTCTTTGATTATTCGCTGGTGCGAGAGGGGAGAGTTGAACTCCCATTCTGTTACCAGAGCTGGATCCTAAGTCCAGTGCGTCTACCAGTTCCGCCACTCTCGCTTATTGTTGCTGTTAATTAAACGTCTCAGAAATCATACAACCCGTTGAAATCACAAGTCTTTTAATGGTGCCTATTTATGCCATCGACATGGAAGAATGGGATGTTGGAATACTGGCCTCCGGCTCGTAGTACCTACGGCTCAGAGAGAATATTGAGGGTAAGAACGGAAATAAACTATTTAAATTGTCAAAAACTCCTTCAAACCCATTACTCCATTATTCCAATTGTAGCGAAGCCTCTAAATTCATAGTATAGGCATTTCCTTTTTTTATGAGCGGCGTAGCCGCTTTATATAGAATCGCGAAGCGATTGTATAACTTGAGACCTTTGAAAAATGTTCAATTTTGCCTGCCCAGTTAAATCCATATTTAATATTTAACCGGGGTTCAAAGCCAAGAAAAGCAAAAATTTTAACCACAGGAATACATTGAGTATTTCGAGGATTAAAATTTGAGCCTGATCCGCCAGAGTTCTTTGGCGGAGGCAAAAGGGGCCGTTTTTCAAAGGTCTCAACTTGACAATATCTTTTAATATACTAAATTGCAAGAAAATACAAATTATAACAATAATACCAAACCCGATTAGTGTCAAGTAAAATTGCGGAAAGTGCCTGTTATGTCAGTATTTTACAAACCTTATATGATAAAATACAATTTGGTCGTAATGTTTTTTACAGTTATGCTCGTATGTTTCATGGCAACGGCAGCAGATACAAAAAATCTACTTTTCGAAAAACAAAAAAAAACCATTGTTTTAGACCCCGGACATGGCGGATATGATAAAGGCGCTCAGGGTCCTGACGGCACCTTTGAAAAAAACGTAACCCTCAACCTCGCCCGTATGATAGCAAAAGAACTGGCAAACAATTACCGAGTAGTTCTTACCCGCACCGACGACTATTGGCTTGATATCCCTGCACGGACAGCCTCAGCCAACCATGTGGGAGCCGACCTGTTTATCAGCATTCATACCGGAGGAAGCTTTCTTCATCAAGCAAGCGGCATAACCCTTTATTATTTCAAAGAATTTGCGGGTCCGACCATGACTCCTGACGCTTATCCGTCTCAACCGTTTAAAAGCATCAATAACCAAGTCCCCTGGCCCAATATTCACAACAGGCATCAAAAATCCAGCAAAGTTCTGGCCCAATTGATGTTAAACCGCATCAACGAACAGAGAATATTCACAAAAAGCGATATACAAGATGCACAGTTTATGATTCTTGAAGGGGCGGATATGCCTGCAGTCTGCCTCGAAATCGGATACATTACCAACCCTGCCGAAGAGAAATCATTGAGCGATATCATCGTCTTATCTAATATTGCCAAAGGTATTCGAAACGGCATAGACGATTTTTTTGAAAAAGATCGTTAGCAGTGTTGTTCGCGAAATAATCGACTTGTACAATTAATAAAAGAGTGTTAACTAAAACCGTCCATGATCGGGGCGTGGCGCAGCCTGGAAGCGCGCCTGCTTTGGGAGCAGGAAGTCGG
>DAOVAE010000061.1 GCA_030671225.1 Desulfobacteraceae bacterium | reverse complement strand
TTCAGACAGGCTTTCATCTATTCACCATATTCTAATATTTCATGGCGATTCCGATGAGCTTGTACCTCCGTCAAATGCAAGAGAGATATATGGAAAAGCCGGTGATCCGAAAAAATTGATCATTCAAAAAGGTGGGGATCACCGAATGAGCAATAGAAAGCACCAGGAAATTTTTGTTCGGGAGGCGGCATTCTGGTTCAAAAACTGTTTTGATGGTACGGCCTGATCGAGGTAAAACTCAATCAGTTCCATAAGGGAAAAACCTGATGAAATAGTGATATGATTTGCACGCCTTGAATTTGGAGCTTTTTACTTTTCCGTCGATTTTGACTTTTTACGATACCATCAATCTTCAGTGCTTTTTGGTTGGAGTTCTCGCCGCAACAGGTCAAGGGCTTTCATGGCAAATATTTTTTTGTTCCTCGACCTTCTATTGAACGGGAAAAAGAACCGAAATCCTTTTACGAAATGCGGGGTTGCAAGACCGATGCAAACGGTTCCGACAGGTTTCTCGTCAGTTCCTCCATCCGGTCCTGCAATACCGCTGGTTGCCAGACCGTATGTTGCTCCGGCAACACGTCTTACACCTTGGGCCATCTTTTTCACGGTCTCTTGGTGTACCGCCCCGTATTTCGTTAATATCTCAGATGAGATGCCCAGAACATTTGTTTTGGCTTCATTTGAATATGTAACGCCTGAAAAGAGAAAATAGCCTGAGCTGCCAGGCACATTGGTCAGCCAGTGTGATATCAACCCGCCTGTACAGCTTTCGGCAACAGCAAGGGTCTCTTTTTTTCGGGCAAGAAGGCCGCCTACTACAGCTTCCATTGAACCGCCATCCACAGAAAAGACATTTTCCCCTAATTTCCCTATCACCGATTCGGATGCTTTTGCCATTAGATTATGAATGCCTTTGCCATCTTTGCCCCTGATATAAAGTTTTACATGGATTTCAGGAAACTTTGCACGAAACCCCAGCTTTATCCCAGGAAATTCAATCATTAAACCTGCCAGTTGTTCGCCTATTGTCGACTCCGTTAAGCCGAATGTCGATATAGTCTTAACCATGCTTATTTCTTCGGTGCTCTTCCGAATCTTTTCTATGCACGGCATGATTTCATCTGAAAGCATCCGTTGCATTTCAAAAGGTACTCCGGGAACAAAAAAAAATGAGCACCTGCCTATTTTTAAAAGAAATCCGGGAGCTGATCCAACAGGATTGGAAATATACTCGGCACCCCTTGGGAGAATGGCCTGCTTTTTATTGGAAGGACTCATGGGGCGTTTCCGGGCTTTGAAATAACTTTCAACAGCTCTAAGCGCTGACCGGCTTAGAACAAGTTCAATCCCTGCTGCCTTGGCGGCTGCTTCGGCGGTAATATCATCGGTTGTAGGGCCAAGCCCTCCGGTAACAATAGCAACATCGGCCCGGTTTCCAATCTCTTTTAATATGCAAACTATCATATCCATATCATCACCCACACAACTGTGCCGGATGACTCCAAAACCGGCTTCTTCCAAGGCTTGTGCGATATGGGCCGAGTTGCTGTCAATTACAGCACCCGTCCGGATTTCGTCACCTGTGACAAGTATTTCCGTGATCATATTCTAAAATCCAACTTAGGACTTGCTCAAAAAGTCGGAAAAGCGACTTTTAAAGAGTATCAAAAATAGATCGAACCTGTCGGCAGAGATTCTCAAACTGCCTGGGGTATAAAGACTGGGCACCGTCACTCAATGCCTTTTCAGGAGCATGATGCACTTCCACCATCAGCCCCTGGGCTCCCACAGCCACGGCTGCCCTGCTCAGGGGAACCACCTGATCCCGGCGGCCTGCAGCATGACTCGGGTCGACAATGATCGGAAGATGACTTTCTTTAAGTACAACAGAAACAGCAGAAAGATCCAGAGTGTTACGGCTATGGTGTACAAAAGTCCGTACCCCTCTTTCGCATAAAATCACCTGTGAATTTCCACCTTCCAGAATGTATTCAGCCGCCATCAACCACTCGTCGATGGTAGCAGCCATACCCCGTTTGAGCAAAATCGGCTTGCTTGCATGACCTGCCCGCCGCAGAAGACTGAAATTTTGCATGTTCCTGGCCCCGATCTGAATCACATCTGCATATTTTTCCACCAGATCAAAGTTGTCTAAATCCATCACTTCGGTAACAACGGGCATTCCGGTCTTCTCACGAACCTTTGCAAGAATTTTCAATCCTTCCTTGCCCAGGCCCTGAAAGGAATAAGGAGATGTTCTTGGCTTAAACGCACCGCCTCTGAAAATCTGTGCGCCGCTTGTTTTTACATGCTCTGCAATTATCAAAGCCTGGGATTCACTCTCCACCGCACAGGGGCCGGCCACTATCACCAGATTACCGTTGCCCACAGTTACATCACCGACCTTAATCACGGTATCTTCGGGTTTGAACTCACGACTCACCAGTTTATATGGACGTGTTACATGAATGGCATCCTTAACTCCAGGCAATCCCAAAAACGGCGACGAATCAACATGTCCCTCATTGTTCAAAATACCTATGGACACTCTCTCTCCACCAGGAATCGGGCGGGCAGTGTATCCTCTTTCTTCAATGACAGCCACCACAACATCAATCTCTTTTTGTGTAGCCTTTTTATCCATCACAACCAGCATGGTCTTTCCTCCTTGCCATTTTGTTAAAAAAAAAGACCGTGAGCTTCGAAGTGCCCACGGTCCTTAGAAATCTTTTATGATAGCAGCTCACACCGTCATGAACCTGTCGGCACACCCTTTCCTTCCGGTTATCCGCCACCATCGCCAAAAGTGTTTTTGTTTAATCAAACTTTTCATCCTTATTTTTAAGTTTAAAGCTTCTGATTTTAAATCTTAATAACGTTACTGAAAGGTGTTGTCTCTTGTCAAGATATTTTTTTACTGACTTATTGCGAAACCGTCGATTTTACAAGAAAGATTTATGCAAATTTTAGTTAAAAAAACCTTGACAAATAATTACAATTACATATAGACTTTGTTTAATCTGGTGAGAAAATATGAAAAAGATCAAAGTTAAAGATCAAATAATAGATGTCGATCTAAAAGATTGGTGGTGGCAAACCCGAATAAACGGGTCTGCCACAGGGACTTGATCAGCTGACTTACAAATAATAAAACTTCAAAGGACCATGGCAACCCAAAGCCACGGTCCTTTTTGTTTTTCAGACGGGCCGTGGATATTTTCACGGCTTTTTTTTGAACTTTTGTATCATTTTATAAAGGAAACATCCATGCTTATCAATGAATTCCCTGACATAGATCAATTCCGCCGGCTGGCGAAACAAAACAATGTAATTCCGGTTTGCGTCGAGATCCTTGCAGATACAACAACACCGGTTTCACTCTTAAAAAAAATCTATAAAAACAAAGGTTCTGCCTTTCTTTTCGAAAGCGTCGAAGGAGGTGAACGATGGGGGAGGTATAGCTTTCTTGGCGTCTCTGCAAGAACTCATATACGTGTTTTCACCCAATTTGTGGAAGTTCGGGAAAACAGTTCTACCAAACAGATCTCTCACCACGGAGACCCCCTTTCTGTACTGAAAAAATTGATGAATAAGTATCGACCTGCTCAAATGCCCGGACTTCCAAGATTCTGGGGGGGAATGGTAGGATATTTAACCTATGAAATGGTTTCCTTTTTTGAATCGATCCCCAATCTGCTGCCGGAAAATATACCACTTGCCCATTTCATCATACCCGATGAACTGCTTATTTTTGACAATATCCGGCATACATTACTTGGTGTTGTGATCTCCTTTCCGGACAAGGAAGAGGATGCTGATCAAGCTTTTCACTCTGCAAAGCTCCGCATCAAATATATGCTGAAGGAAATGGAACGATCTTTGCCTGAAGAGAATGACCAACCAATCCATACCGAATTTACGCTGAAAGCACATTTGGAAGCCGACACTTTCCGGTCTCTTGTGCAAAAGGTAAAGGAATATATCCGTGCCGGAGATGTTATCCAGACCGTAATTTCCATGCCTTTTGTCTGTACACCTCCGCCTGATCTCTGGGCACTTTACCGGGCACAGCGATTTATCAATCCCTCTCCTTATTTATACTTCCTCAGTCTCGATGACATGACCCTTGTAGGCTCTTCACCCGAGACTATGGTAAGGCTGGAAAACGGCGTTGCCACCCTTCGCCCCATCGCCGGTACCCGTCCCAGAGGAAGGAACGAGCAAGAAGACAGGTCTCTTGCCAATGAGCTTCTTGCCGATGAGAAAGAACGGGCCGAACACCTTATGCTGGTGGATCTAGGACGTAATGATCTGGGACGTGTGGCAGAAGTAGGAACAGTCCAGGTAACCGACCTTATGATAGTGGAACGTTATTCTCATGTCATGCATCTTGTATCCAACATCTGCTGTGATCTGAAATCAGATTATGATGCGTGGGATCTGCTTCGGGCAACCTTCCCTGCCGGAACTTTGTCCGGAGCCCCCAAAATAAGGGCCATGGAGATTATTGCAGAACTCGAAAAAAAATCTCGAGGTCCTTATGGCGGTGCAGTAGGTTATATTTCGTTTCATGGGAATATGGATATGGCCATTACCATCCGGACGGCCAGCATTGAGGATGAACTGCTGACGGTTCAGGCAGGTGCCGGAATCGTTGCCGATTCCGATCCGGAAAGCGAACGCATAGAGACTGTCAATAAAGCAATGGCAATGCAAAAAGCACTGCAACTGGTGCAAAAGAAATATAGCCGGTAAATAAAGGAGAATAAAAGATGATCATAATGATAGACAATTATGATTCCTTCACATATAACCTGGTGCAATATCTGGAGCAAATCGGTACTTTAGTAAAGGTTGTAAGGAATGACTCCGTTTCAATTCCAGATCTTATTTCATGGGATCCTACAGGTGTCGTTATATCACCCGGACCGGGCCGGCCGGAAAATGCAGGACTCTCGCTTCCCGTGGTGAAACACTTTTCAGGGAAGATCCCCATCCTCGGTGTGTGCCTTGGTCATCAAGCCATTGCAGCTGCTTTTGGTGGAAAAGTGGTCTCCGCAAAGCGACTCATGCACGGCAAAACATCCATGATACATTCTGATGGTAGAACGCTTTATCAGGGGATTCGAAAGCCTTTTGAAGCTATGCGTTACCATTCACTGGCTGTTTCCAGGGAAGATTTTCCTGAATGCCTGGAAATAAGCTCGGAAGCAGATGACGGTGAAATTATGGGTATAAGACATCGAAGTCATCCCACGGAAGGGATTCAATTTCACCCGGAATCTATTATGACACGTGTGGGAAAACGGCTTCTAAGAAATTTTCTCAATGGAATTGGTTGAGTGGTGATAGACAATTAAAGATTGATAACAATTTAGATTTTTTAAAATATTACCGCTCCAGATATAATTAATTTTTTTCTGAAAAAACTCATGGATAACGACTCGTAATGAAAGAACCTGCCCTGGCTAATAATAAAGGTTTTTTGTTTTAAGAGGATATTTAATCTTTAAATCAGATCGCTCTTGTTTCAAAAGATCTGAACTATTACAAAAATTTAAGATTTATGGCTGACAAATGACTAATGACCAATGACAAATAAGGGAGGAATAACTATCATGTTTCGGGAAAACCTTAACAGAATCGTCCAGGGAAACGATTTGAGCGAAACCCAAATGTCGCAAATGATAACCGAAATTTTTTCGGGTAACGCTACCGACGCACAGATCGGGGCACTGATGGCTGCGCTGGCTACCAAGGGAGAAACTTTTGAAGAGTTGGCCGGAGCGGCTCGAGCCATGCGCCGCAAAGCACACCGTATTCAAGCTTCGGCTTCAACCATAGTAGATACATGCGGAACCGGTGGAGACGGGGCACAGACATTCAATATTTCCACAACTACGGCTTTTGTTGTTGCAGGCTGTGGCGTTACTGTCGCAAAACATGGGAATCGATCGGTATCGAGTCAATGCGGCAGTGCAGATCTTCTTGAGACACTGGGAGTAAAACTTGATACTGATCCGGAAATTGTGGAAGAAGCTGTCCAGGAAATCGGTATCGGCTTCCTTTTTGCCCCTCTTTATCACGGCGCCATGCGCCATGCCGCCAAAGCAAGAAAAGAGGTGGGGCTACGCAGCATTTTTAACATGCTTGGCCCTCTCACAAACCCCGCCGGAGCCAATTGCCAGCTTCTGGGTGTATTCGCCCCTGAATTAACGGAAATGTTTGCACATGCTTTACAGCTTCTTGGTGCAAAAAGAGCTTTTGTCGTTCATGGTCATGACGGACTGGACGAAATTTCCGTTTGTGCTCCCACCCGCATTTCTGAATTGAATAATGGTCTGATTCGAACTTATGATATTTTCCCTGAACAATTCTTCGGCAAACTGGCGGATTCAAGCGATCTTTTGGGTGGAAATCCTGAAGAAAACGCCAAAATAACCTGTAACCTTCTGGATGGTGAAAAGGGGCCAAAACGCGATGTTGTGTTACTCAATGCCGCTGCAGCCCTTGTTGCTGCAGAACAGGCAGAAAATCTCCATGAAGGCATCCGTATGTCTGAAATTTCCATTGATGGGGGCAATGCAACTGAAAAGTTGGAAGCACTGATCAAGTTTACACAGGAAAACTGATGAAAAGTAAGAAACGGGCCGATTTTCTAGGGTTTGGTGATATTTTGAAACCTTTAAAAATGTTATTGCTTGATAGTCTCATAAAAAATCGGAAAAGCGACTTTTACGAATTCATCAAAGATTGAACTTTTTTCTAAAGTTTTTGAAACTAATTTCCGATAATATAGCTGAGGTAAAAAATATGTTAATATCAGCTTATCAGGTAAATAATGTTCTTCGGGTTTATGGAGATCAGCTTCGCCAAAGCAGGATCTCAAACAGGTCCAAT
>DAOVAE010000133.1 GCA_030671225.1 Desulfobacteraceae bacterium | reverse complement strand
CCATGGTCGATACTTTGGGTGACTTTCAACTCAAAGGTGTCGCTGATAAAAAACATGTGCTGCACAAGGTGATTATTGAAGGATACCGGTTTGACCCAAATAACGGTTCGACTTCGTGGGCCATCGATAAAAAGCAAACAGGCAAGCCGGCCTATCGGATTAAAATGCAGCGAAGATTTATGGAAACCGATTTGGTTATGTTTGCCTGCAAGCAAAGCACGGTTTTCAATCTACTGGAACCCAGAGACTTCCGATACATGGCCAAGATTCAGCTCATCGACGGGCGGCGTGAGTCGACGCCGCTGCGGTACTGGTGGAGCAGAATCGATACCCGTTCTTCTATTATTGCTTCCTTTTATCTGGAACCCGGCACTCGTTATAAGCTGACACTGTCCGACACGATTCTGCGTAAAAAATTGATATTGTTAAACGCTGATGAAAACCATCCGGAAGGTACCGGTTACTTGGTGGATGATTGGCCTTCCTTATATTACTCGGACTTTAAAATCGCTCGTGATATGTGGGCACTGCTTGGGCCTCGAATTGCAAATTTGGAGGCACATGGTATACATAATGAAAAAATCCGTGAACTTCAACAGGAAGGGGTAAAAGCACTAAAACAGGCTGCCGGGTCTCTTGACGCAAAAGCGTATGACCAGTTTGCTGAGGCAGCAGCCAGGTCATGGGCTCTGGCCAGCCGTGTGTATGACCAGGTAGAAAGAACACAGAAAGACGTTTTGTTTGGCGTCCTGTTTTATATCGCTCTTTTTGTGCCTTTTGCTTTCTGTATGGAGCGTTTTGTGTTTTCCTATTCAAATATACACAAAAGAATCCTCGCCTTTCTAAGCATACTGATTCTCCTCATCGCAATAATATATCATGTCCACCCGGCTTTTAAGCTCGCCTACAGCCCTACCGTCGTTATCCTTGCCTTTTTTATAATGGGCCTTTCATTAATTGTGACGTTGATTATATTTTTCCGGTTTGAAGAAGAAATGATTTTACTCCAGCAGCGGGCAACGCATACCAAGCAGATAGAGATCAGCCAATGGAAAGCTTTTGCAGCCGCATTTTTCTTGGGGGTAAGCAACCTACGGCGGCGCCGTTTAAGAACCATTCTTACTTGCATTACCTTGATTATACTTACATTTACCATAATGAGTTTTACATCTGTAAAGTCCATACGTCGTCATGCGCGTCTCAAATACAGCAGCGACGCTTCTTATCAAGGTTTCTTGTTAAAAAATGTGAACTGGGCTGACTTGCCGGCAGAGGCACTCAACATTTTATCGCTTACCTTTGGAAACAGACATTTGATGGCGCCTCGAGTCTGGTTGGAAGCCGAGGACAGAACCCGATCAACACTGATACCCGTGAGATTCAATGACCGTTTGTATGAAGCTCGGGGATTGGTTGGGCTTTCTGTTTCTGAAGCCGGAGTAACCGGACTCGATAAGATACTTGTCAACGGAAGATGGTTTCAGGAAAATGAAAGATATCCAATTCTTTTATCGGAACGGATGGCGACTCATCTACGGATTGAGCCCGGATTGCCGACAACAGTATTTGTGAAGTTATGGGGAATCTCTTTTGAAGTGGTTGGTGTTTTTTCTGGCAAAAAGCTTCAAGAACGATCAGACCTGGATGGAGAGCCCTTAACACCGGTTACTTTTCCCACAGAGACGTCTATTGAGATGACGGAAGTAGAAATAGAAGCTTTTGAATCGGGTGAAGATGTTAAAACTTTCCAGAGCAGATATCAACATATCCCCGGAGGACTGACCGTAATCATACCGTACCGAACGCTGTTGGCTTTTGGGGGCCATCTTAAAGGGATATCTTTTCGGCCTGATATTAAAATGGTAAACCGGACAGCGGCCCAGCATCTGGTGGAACGTTACGGTCTTGCCCTTTTTAGTGGAGAGCCGGACGGCACGTTTTTGTATAACGCCAGTGATATGATAAGCTACAGCGGTGTACCCAATATCATTATTCCCTTAATCATAGCCATTTTTATTGTCTTAAACACGATGATCGGTAGTGTTTACGAAAGGAAGCGAGAGATCGGGATATACACATCCGTGGGATTGGCACCTTCCCATGTATCATTCCTTTTTATTGCTGAATCAATGGCCTTTGCGGTCATAAGTGTTGTTTTAGGATATTTACTTGCACAGACAACGGCCAGCCTTTTTGGCGGATCTTCCCTCTGGGAAGGTATCACGGTCAACTATTCTTCTCTGGCAGGGGTGGGAGCCATGCTTTTGGTAATTTTCGTTGTTCTGGTCTCGGTGATATATCCATCCAGGGTTGCAGCACAAATTGCCATTCCCGATGTCCATCGGTCGTGGACGCTTCCTGAAACTAAAGAGAATAAACTTGAGATCACCTTGCCCTTTCTGATGAAATACAAAGAACATCAAAATATTGGTGGATTTCTTTTCACATATTTTGAGGGACACATGGACATTTCCCATGGGCGTTTTTCCACTGGAGATATAGACTTCAACTTTGTTTGCCCGGTATGCAGCCAAACAAATGTTACGCACCCTGATGACGATGATGACACATGCTGCTGTAGTAAACCATGCCTCAAATTGAACATGAATGTCTGGTTGGCTCCTTTTGATTTCGGCATTATGCAGCATGTTGAGATATTTTTCAGCCCTTCCGGTGAAAACGCCGGCTTTCTTGAAATAAACGTCACCATAAACAGAAAAACAGGAGAAATAAATGCCTGGCGGCGACTCAACAAGGCCTTTCTGCATGATCTAAGAAAACAGCTCTTGATGTGGCGCTCATTAGACGAGTCGGCAAAAAATGACTTTGCAAAACCGATAACTTTTGCTCAGAAAAAATTTGACTGATAATCAAAGCAACAGAATAATGAAAATAGCCCTAAAACGCTATTATGGACAATCAATTGCAGAAAAATCATGTTAATAAAATAAAAGATCACATACGATGGCGTGCAGTCGTACTGGGTTTGATTTTGGCTTCAGCCGTCTGTTTGGTCACGCCGTTTAACAATGTATATCGAAAAGCAACACCGTTAGGTGGCGGACATTTTCCTTTAGCCCCTTTTTTTATTCTTTTTTTGCTGACACTTTTTATCGCTGTTGTTAAGAGGTCGTTTAAGAGATCTCCCTTGCTTACCGGAAAAGAACTTCTTTTGGTCTGGATCCAAGTGGTTATTGCGTCTGGAATCGCATACACCGGTTTGGTCCGCACACTGTTAATCAATCTAACAGCACCATATTACTTTGCCAGCGTAGGTAATCGATGGGAGGACATCCTTCATCCCATTCTTCCAAAAGCATGGTATCCCGGTACTCAAGAGGCCTTAACAAATATATATAACGGCCTTTCCGGCGGGCGCCAAATGAGTTGGTGGGAAGTCATCTGGAACATCCCGTGGCAGGCATGGTTACAACCCATCTTAAGCTGGGGTATTTTCGTGCTCCTTTGCTATACCGTAATGATATGTATCGTTAGTATATTAAGCAGTCAGGCGATTCATAACGAGCGGATGAATTTCCCTTTGCTGCGTGTTCCTCAAATGTTGGAGCAAGCCTTTGATGAAAATAGACTGGGTCATTTTATGACCAATCGTTTTCTTGTGGCTGGTATTTTAGCATCCGCGACACTCCATGTATTCAATGGACTCCATTTCTATTTTCCATCGGTCCCACAAATACCTACCCTAATTTTAGCGGGTCCTTATTTCCCGAAATACGGTCTCTTTTCCGGTTTCCATAAACTTAAGATATACATATATCCTGCGTTCATTGGTTTTGCCTTTCTTACGTCAAAGCAGATATCCTTTTCATTCTGGATATTTTTCATCATTGGCGGGTTGTTGTTCGGTGTTTTAAGTTTACTTGGGTATAATATTCCTGCTGCGGCTTTGGGTGTTACATTCGGACCGACCCTTGCACGACCTGAAGAAACCCAAATGATCGGAGCATATGGCGTTTTT
>DAOVAE010000069.1 GCA_030671225.1 Desulfobacteraceae bacterium | reverse complement strand
ATACCGCTGTCAAGTTCACAGAAAGATGTTCTCAGTGACAACGCAGCTTCCCTCAAGGTCGCATCCGGTGAAACCGTAGGATAGTTCTCTATGGGGATCATCCTGTCTTTTATTTTCATTTTTAACAGCATGACATATTCTCCTTATTTATACCTGTATTCCCGGGAATTTTTACTCCCCGGGTTACAATCGTCCTTTTCTTTGAAGCTTATAGCTTGTTGCCTCGCTCGGCCTGATTTGAACTTTCGAAATATAATATCAGTGACCGCCCGCGCCAAGGATTCCGCTGGCGGCAACGGTCAAAATAATGGCTTCTAAAAGGGCCAATACCGCATACACCTTATCCTTGTTTTTCAGTAACGTCGGTACGATGGCGGCATAACACAAGATAGTAATACCCGCCAGGATAGCAACTCCAATAAAATTAATAAAATCTCCATATTTGAGCATTCCCAACCAGGCCCATCCTGCTTTGATCCCTGTGTGTTCAAGATAGTCATGAACGTTCATTGACCAGTAATTGGAAAGTTCGTTTAGCGGAATATAGGGATCCATAATGCCAAATACATAGAGAGCATAAGTTATCAAAAGGATAAGCAGACCGAAATACATACCCTTTTCAAGTATTCTAGCATACAGCATCTGTTCGGGTGTTGCTTTTAACAGGTCATTGGTCTTTTCTTGCATATGTTTTCTCCTGATGAAATATTCTATTTATCTTACATGCGATTAAATTTTGAATTAAAATCCAAGACCTTTGGACAGGGCTTTTATACCGGCAAAAGCCAGGATTGCGATCACCATCCATCGGATAAATGTAGGCTTGGCGATTTTGAGCAAACGGACACCCACGAAAGAACCTAACATGATTCCCACAAGAGAGGGCACTACCATCATGGGAATCACACAGCCTTTGTTCATATATATCCAGGCTGCAGAAGTATCTGTGATGGAAAGGAGGAACTTGCTGGTTGCCACACTGATTTTCAGGGGTGCTCCCATTAGAAGATTGAGAGCCGGAACATTGGCCCAACCGGCCCCCAGTCCGAACATACCGGCCATAATGCCGATTAGGATGAACATAGCCAATCCTAAAGGTGTTCTGTGTATTTTCCAGTCGATAATCTCGCCGGTGCTGGCTTCCTGATAAACGCCGCATATATTAAGAGCCGAAGAGAGTCTGTCTGCCTTGGGAACATCCGGGACTTCGGATTTTTTGGCAGTTAGCATAAGAACACAAATACCGAGGATGGTGGCTCCAAGGCTGATCTGAACGATGTTGGTGGGCAGCGCAAGTCCGATCATGGCACCGATGATGGCAAATGTGGAGGCAATAAGAGCCACCGGAATGGCCAACCTTAAGCTGGCAAGATTCATTTTCAGCAATCCCGGTCCTGCAGCCAGTGCGCCGGAAAGAGCCACAAGAAGGCCGGTGCCGCGAACAAAATCGAGGTGAAAAGGGAAAAACCCGCTGATGATCGGTACATAGAGGACTCCACCGCCTACGCCGCCAAGTACGGCAAGTATTCCCATAATAAAAGTTACAACAAAAAGTACAATCGGCCAGAACCACCAGGCATGGCCTTCTACAGCCGCCTCGGCTGATACCTCTGCAAAAGCAGGCAACGCCAATAAAATCAACAAGAACAAGCTGATTAAAATAATGGCCCACAGCTTACCATTAATCCGCATTTCTTCCTCCTAAAATCAGACTTTGTATTTTGTTCTCATGGCAGAAGCCTGATGTAAATGATAATTTATGCAAAATTAACCGACTTTAATTTAAATAGACCACAGATTTTCGCAGATCCGCCTGCCATACGAAGCACGAGCGGGCAGGTATTTTGATAATCTGTGTTCATCTGTGTCCAAAAAAGAAATTCATATGCCATTAAAGTAAAGATCGCAAGCTATAGAACATCCAGTATAATGTCAATAAAAAACATGCATGAATTATCAAAGGGCAATCATATAATTTGTCTAAGAATATTAGGTGTTTTCTTCCTCAACAAGAAGCCTTGGCATAGGCTGATAATACGAATTTTATAAACGTTTCGTTATAATATGCAACACCGGTATTCTTTTTTGTAATAAGTTATAACAGTTATATATTGTTGGACCTTTTATTACCCCCTTTGCTGTGTTGTATAATGCAACGTTTCCATTCATGGTTACTTTTACTTGGTATTCAAAAAAATAATTTTTCTACCTGAATCTTTCAAGCATCGAATTTGCAGAAAATGCAAAGCAACAAGGGCACAATTATTACGGAGATTTCTGTTTTTCTAATTCAAAACCAGATCAACTATCTCCTCTAATTCATCTATTTTGATGATATCAAGATCCTTTTTAATATCTTCAGAAATATCTTTGATGTCGGCCTCGTTTTTGGCTGGAAATACTACCGATTTTACACCGGCTCTGTGAGCTGCCAGAACTTTTTCCTTTACTCCCCCCACAGGAAGAATTCTGCCGCTTAAAGTCAATTCTCCTGTGAGAGCCACGTTTCTTTTGCATGAACGGTTTGTTAACAAAGAGATAAGAGCAACAGCAATGGTCAGGCCGGCTGAAGGGCCATCCTTTGGAATTGCGCCTGCCGGTACATGAATATGGATATCATGCTCTTCGAACATATTGTCAGAAATATTTAATGAACTTGCATGACTGCGGATATAGCTCATTGCCGCCTGAGCAGATTCTTTCATCACATCACCCAAAGAACCTGTTAAGATAAGATTCCCTTTTCCTCGCATCTTAGCAGCTTCGATGAAAATAATCTGCCCGCCCGCTTCAGTCCATGCCAAACCGGTTGTCACACCTACTCTTTCTTTGGCTTCAGACACTTCAAAATAAAATTTCCTGGGACCCAGCAGGCTCTCCACCATTTCGGGAGTTATCATTTGCGGCTCATTTTTATTTTTATCGCGTAATAGTTCCCGGACAATTTTGCGGCAAATGGAAGATATTTGGCGTTTAAGATTTCTCAGTCCTGCTTCTCTTGTGTATTCTCTGATGATTTTATGGATTGCCTCTGAAGTAAAAACAGGCGCATTGTCCGAAAGCCCGGCTTCCTCTATTTCTTTCGGTATTAGATAGTCAGAGGCAATTTTTTCTTTTTCTTCTTCAGTATACCCCAAAAGGGTAATAACCTCCAGCCGGTCCAGAAGCGGGCCGGGAATCAGATCAAGAGCGTTTGCTGTGGCGATAAACATAACACGTGACAAATCAAAGGGAACATCCAGATAATGATCAACAAAATTGGCATTCTGTTCAGGATCAAGAACTTCCAGTAACGCAGCGGCAGGGTCTCCTTTGAAATCACGACCGATTTTGTCGATCTCATCGAGCATAATAACAGGGTTCTTCGTTTCAGCACGGCGAATTTCCTGGATTATTCTGCCGGGTAAAGCACCAACATAGCTTTTACGATGTCCCCTTATTTCAGATTCATCCTTCATCCCGGCCAAAGACATGCGTACGAATTTTCGCTCAAGACTCCGGGCTACCGACATCCCCAGAGAAGTTTTCCCGGTACCGGGTGGTCCGGCAAAACAAAGAACAGGGCCTTTGGGTTCCAGCCGGACCATTTTCTTGAACAATGCTTTCCGGATAGTCGATCTGATTTCATCAAGCTTCAACGGTTTTGTCAGGTAGTGGTATGACCCCTTTTTCATGGCCTCAATGGCCGTTGACACCGTGGCGTATCCGGTGATGATAATCACTTCCGTAGCCGGATTAATGGCCTTTGCTTTTTCCAGGACAGCCATACCGTCGACTTTCCCCATTTTAAGATCGGTTACAATGACATCAAAGGCGCTTTCTTCAAGAAAAGTCAAAGCTTCTGTTCCGTTTTGAGCGGTATTGACTTGATAGCCGTCTTTTTGAAAAACATGCTCCAGGTTCTGACGTGTTATTTTTTCATCATCCACAACCAATATTTTATGCTGGCGGGACATCTTTAATACTCTGACTGCAAGATGCTCGAGAATCCGATCTTTAATCTGAGCCAGCCCGTAATGCTCTTCATTCAAAATTGATTCAGCCCTCTTAATATCAAGGTTGTCATCGGTCATTTTATTCCAGGGAAGACTCACCAGATAATCGATATAGTTAATGCCGATTGTATATTCCGCACTGGATGGGCTGGTTTTCGTGAGCCGTTCTATTTCCTTAAAGGCTACTTTTTCCACCTGTTCCGGCATCTTAGATTTAATAACATTTTCTTTTAATTCATCTATTTCCGATGACAGTTCCTTAATTTGTCCTTTTTCTTTTTTAAATATGCGCATAATTTGTCCTCATTCAGATTTTTACCTTTATAAAACAGATTAAGATCAGGCACGCAATGGTTTTTTATCAAGCAAGCCACCTGCTATTACAATATGCAACATCGCGATTCTTTTTTGCAATATGGCATAACATGTCTATATTATTTTGAATATTGCCATAGCCTTAGAAAGCATTGCATATTGCAACGATTGCCTCTAGCTTCATCATCATCTCCAACTTCATAACAATATTAATGATATTAATATGATATCCCTATTTTAATATCTTTGGCACGGGAGTTGCTATGTTACATAGTCAAAGACAAGAAAAAATATATCGCTTAAAGGAGGAATTCAGACATGTTTAAATTTAAAGAGACATTCGACAGATTGATGGCGGCTATAACTTTTGCGGAAGCCGGAGAGCATGATACCGCTCTGGAGATACTGCATGATAAACCGGAAAAAAGAAGCCGGAAACGCACAGATGTTCGTATCCAGCGCAGGGAAGAAACCCGACAGGATATGCGCATTTAGCAGCGTTGGTCTATTCGACTGCAAAAGGGGATAAAAATGAAAAAAGTTTTATTAGCCATTGATGGTATTAATCCTGACCGAAATGTATTCAGCTATGCAGTGGAGCTTTGCAAAAGGATCAAGGCAGAGTTAAATGTTTTTCAGATTATCAGGCCGGGAAATTACAGCAAATACATCAAAAAAATTCGACAACAGGCCGATCTTGCCAGGACATACATCGAAGGATCCATGGTGGCAGCTACATTTGCCGAAGCCGGCGAACATGAAACCGCAATAGATATAATGGCTGAGGCCTCAGAGAATATCAACCGCCTTTTGCCGGAATCGGAAAAAGCAGGCGTTCAATGCCACTTTTCAATTAAATCGGGCAATCCTGAAAAAGAGATTATTGATTATGTCAATTACAATCGGGATGTTGTGCTGACAATTTATGATTTTGCGGCTCAAAGTGCAAGTATAGCGGGGATTAAAAAGAAAAATACAGTACCTGCAAAAATAAAGCAAAAACTTTCTGTCCCGCTGGTAGTTGTTAACGCATCATAATAACAGAAAAAAACAAATTATAATTTATAATAGGAGGGTAAAACAATGGCAGGCATTTTTGGAAGAATAAAGCAAAAATTGAGCAGAACAGGCGAAAAAATGGACAAGTATCAGGAGGCGATTACCTTTGCTGAAGCAGGCGAGACCGAATATGCAATGGAGACAATGGCAGAGCAAAGGGAAGAACAAGTACCCACAAAGCTGCTGGTTTTGGGAAGGGAAAGCACTTTTTCCAAAGAAATAATAGACTATGCTCTGGATATGGCGCAGCGGATGTCTTATGAAATTCTGGCCTTAAATACCGCTCCTTTGTCCTGCGAAACATTCAAACTGTTTTCATCTTCACGAAATCAGGTTTGTGAAGAATTTAAGAGCATGTCTGAAAAAAATGCCGGCCTATTTCAGGAAGCCGCTGCTGAAAAGGGGATTCCTTTTGATCACGTCATAATGTTCAGTGAACAGGATCAAGCCCTGGATGTCATCACAAAAGAGTATAGAGACATAGCTTTTGTGGTTTCTGAATCAGTAGAAGATCGTGTTGAAAGCAGAATTGAGGAAGGCGAAAGATTGCGTCAAAATCTATACGTTTATTCAATGGTATAAAAAAAGTCATTGGCCATTTGTCATCCGTCATTACTCCATTGTGCAAATCTGAAACATCACAAGCAACTGACGAAGCAGAAGATTCGGGTTTTATTAAAAATTTCGATCTTCTGCTTTTTTTTTGTAAAAATCTTTTTCATATTGCAAAAAATTTAATTTTATGCATTGAATAACTGTTTATAGAAAATTAATAAGGAGGAAAAAATGGATACACGTTTCATTTTTGGGCTGGTAATGGTTGGCTTTACTTTATGGCTATGCTTCAAGTTCAGAAAAGAGAATAAAAAGAAATGACTATACTAATGATAACCAAAGGACTTAATAATAAAGAATTGTAACACTGTAGCTTTTTGAAAATATTACCGCTTCAGTTTTATTGAAATCGACTTGTTTCAAAGAACTAAACTATTTCAAAGAATTAACTTTTTAAAAGAATCAGAAAGGGATGTCCGGATATGACACCTGAGATGATCTTGACAATGATTGTGCTGACTTTTGCAGTTGTTTTATTTGTTTTTGAATGGGTAAGAGTCGATGTTGTGGGAATTATCATGATGGTTTTGCTCCCTACCATCGGTCTGGTATCACCTAAAGAAGCTTTTGTAGGATTAAGCAGTAACGCGGTAGTCTCTATCATGGCTGTCATTATTATTGGCGCAGGCCTTGATAAAACGGGGATAATGAATAAAGTCGCCGGTCCCATAGTAAAACTTGCCGGCAACAGCGAG
>DAOVAE010000014.1 GCA_030671225.1 Desulfobacteraceae bacterium | reverse complement strand
TCGCCGTTAGAAAAGTCAGTCCTGTCGTTGTTAACATAAGTTCGGAGTTCGAGGTTCGCAAGCGGGTAAACCCTTTTTCCGGATTCGGTATTGATCCTTCTTTTGAAAATTTTTTTAATGACTTTTTCGATCCGGGATTCGAACGCCGATACAAACGAACCAGCCTGGGATCCGGAGTCATTATTGACGGCAAGCGTGGTTTTATCCTAACCAATGAACATGTCATTGTAAAAAGCAAAACCATTACAGTCGGCCTTAAAGACGGACGTGAATTCAAGGCACAGATTGTGGGGGCAGATCACGACTCTGACCTTGCGGTTCTGCGCATTTCTTCCAAGGAAGCCCTGCCTAACATTAAAATGGGCGATTCCGATAATCTGATGATCGGCGAAACGGTCATCGCCATCGGAAATCCTTTCGGTTTTTCAAACACCGTAACAACAGGTGTAATCAGTGCTACAAACAGGAGCGTAAGGACTGAAGACACAGTCTACCATGATTTTATACAGACCGACGCGTCGATCAATCCGGGCAATAGCGGGGGACCGCTTCTTAACATAAACGGAGAACTTGTCGGTATAAATACCGCCATATATGCCAAGGCTCAGGGCATAGGCTTTGCCATACCGATTAATACAGCCAAACGCATTGTCTCTGATCTTATAAGATACGGAGAGGTGATACCGACATGGATCGGTATCACCGTGCAGGATATTGATGCAGATCTTGCACGATATCTAAAAGCATCGGCTATCAAAGGAGCCCTCATCAAAAAAGCTGAAAAGACCGGTCCTGCCAGTAAAGCCGGCATCCGAGAGGGCGATATCATTCTTTCGATTGGAACCAGGAACATTCTCTCTGAAAAAGATTTCCAGACAGCAATGAGCGGTCTTTCAGCCGGAGAAAAAATCAATATAAAGGTCTGGCGAGAAGGAAAAATCAAAACTGTTGTCGTTAAGACATCTATATTCCCAATAGAACTGGCTCTGGATCTTGCGTATAACCTTCTTGGAATTTCCGTCGAAAATCTTTCGACCAAAAACCGTTACCTCTATAAAACTTTTGCAAAACAAGGCGTGCTGATTTCAGATCTTAATCGTCAATCTTTTCTAACCCGTATCGGCGCCAGACTCGGAGATGTTATCAGACAAATAGACGACATAACCATTAAAAACATTAATGACTTTGAGAAGGCCATCATAAAATACCGCCAAAAAAAATCTCTGGTGATCGTGTTACAGCGAGGGGATCAGCTTTATAATATTACCGTAAAACTATAAATGCAGACCTCATTAAATAGTTAAATAGTTGAGTGGCCTGCCATGGTGCGACATACTTCAATGACAAGGATATCATCTAATATTTCAGTTCGGAGGCGATTTCACTTGGTGCAAACAAAAAACAGCCTGGACCAGGGTTAAGTGGTTGTTATCATGGCAATATACTGATTTTGCATTTAAATTGGACATTCGTTGTTTTGAAGATTATAACATACTGAACTATCGGTAAATATTGTCCTGCTCAACTATTTGACGATATATGAAATGGAGTTTATATATGAAACGTGCCAAAATAGTGCAACTATTAAAATCAGAAACCCCCATGGATGAAGTTCTTATAAAAGGATGGATTCGAACCCGTCGAGACTCAAAAGGTTTTTCTTTTATCGAAGTCAACGACGGATCATGCCTCAAGAACATTCAGATTGTTGCTGACAGCTCTTTGAGCAATTACGCGGACATCGCCAGGCTTTCAACAGGATCAGCGGTAATTATCAGCGGTAAACTGGTGGAATCTATGGGCGCCGGACAGAAATGGGAGGTTCCGGCAGACCGGGTTGAGATTGTCAGTCTCGCTCCCGATTCATATCCTTTACAGAAAAAACGCCATACGGACGAGTTTTTAAGAACCATCGCCCATTTAAGACCCAGGACCAACAAATATGGCGCCGCATTTAGAATAAGATCCGAGCTTTCATATGCTATCCATAAATTTTTCAGGGATAGGGGTTTCAAATATATTCATTCTCCTATAATAACCGGTGCCGATTGTGAAGGCGCAGGGGAATTGTTTCGTGTAACAACTCTGTCTCTGGAAAATATGCCCAAAAAAGACGGCATGGCCGACTATTCGCAGGATTTTTTTGGTACCGAGGCAAATTTGACGGTCTCCGGACAGTTATCCGCCGAGATGTTTGCCCTGGCCCTCGGAGATGTCTATACCTTCGGCCCGACGTTCAGGGCTGAAAATTCTCACACCAGCCGGCATGTGGCCGAGTTCTGGATGGTGGAACCGGAGATGGCGTTCTGCAACCTTGAAGGAAATATGGACCTTGCCGAAGAAATCATTAAATATCTCACCGCTTTTATCTTAGACGAATCCATAGAAGATCTCGAACTATTTGCTAAATTTGTGGATAAAAGCCTTATGTCGACTCTGGAAAACATTGCATCATCGGATTTTGAACGACTTCCGTACAAATCGGCCGTGGAAATTTTAAATAAATCGGGTAAAAAATTTGAATACGACATTGCATTCGGAAAGGATCTCCAGGCCGAACACGAACGTTACCTTACAGAGCAACACTTTAAAAAACCTATTATTATCTTTGATTATCCCAAAAACATAAAGCCCTTTTACATGCGCTTAAACGATGACGACAAAACCGTTGCGGCTATGGATGTGCTTGTTCCAAAAATTGGAGAAATCATCGGCGGAAGCCAGCGAGAAGAACGATTAGATGTACTGGAAAAACGAATGGGCGCAATGGGGTTGCCTAAAAATAATTACTGGTGGTATCTAGATTCGAGACGGTTCGGAACTGTCGAACACAGCGGTTTTGGGCTGGGGTTCGAACGCCTGCTCATGCTGGTAACCGGCATATCCAATATCCGGGATGTGATCCCCTTTCCAAGAACTCCTGACAGTATAGAATTCTGAGATTTGAGAAATAAGGTCTAGGTTTTCATACATCTTAATTTTGCAAGATCCTCGGCATAACCGTATAAGTGCAGCCCCTTGCTTTCCACAATCATTTCACCGTCTTTTACGCCGATTTCACCGGCCATGTATTCTTTGAGGTTTTGGATGGCAGCCAGATTCGCCGGAAACCCTCCCCAAAGGTCCCAGCTGCGAAAATATACAAAAAAATGCAGGGTATCATCCTGGATACGAGTGTCTATGGCTCGCAGACAGGGCGGGTCTAAAAGTGTTAGGTCGGAAGGGTGGGCCACTTGCAACACCATTTGGTTGTTACGGCTTCCATGTTCTTTATAGGTATGAACGACCCATTCGATCTGATTAAGAAAGAGTTTGCCGTTTTCTTCAAACACAGCTTTGCCATCGACCGCTCTTTTGTCGATGATCTCGGTATTGCCTTCTTCCCACCATGCAAGCTTATCTCCGGTAAGCGGCGCCTTTGTAAGCCTTTCACCATATGTGTATGACTCTCCGGGTTCCTTGCGTCCGGTCATCAAATACTCGATGTACGATCTTTCATATCCTTCGCCACCGAATATATAATCATGTTCCACTGGGGGTGGAATGCCTATGGATGGAGGAATATCCGGTAATAGGGGGTGGGTCCCGGGATATGTGACATGACCCATAAAAAAATCATATTCAAGTCTGGTCTGCCCTGCATAACTGCCACGATCTATGTGAAATCTTTGACCATGATCGAGAATATCATGAACAGCCTGAAACCACAAATCCGGTAAATCTCTTGCTTGAATTTTATGAATATACATATCTAAATATCCAGTACATTGACATCAAGAGCATTACTGTTTATAAATTCTCTTCTCGGTTCAACTGCGTCGCCCATGAGAATTGTAAAAATTTCATCTGTTTCAACAGCATCTTCGACTTTAACTTGTAACAGGGCTCGATTGTCGGGATTCATTGTTGTTTCCCATAACTGGTCTGGATTCATTTCGCCCAGACCTTTGTATCGCTGGATACCGAGCCCTTTTTTTCCTTCTTCTATCATAAAAGAGAGAAGGTTTTTTTTATCTTTTATACGAGCCGCATCGGTTTCATTCTCTTTAGTAAAAACAATAAAGGGCGGTTTATCATATTTGAAAATGTTTTTTCCGAGGATAATACATTTCTGAAAATCGGTTGAATAAATAAGACCCCGGCCTATTTTTATCATCTTAACATCTTTGCCTGCCGGATCTTTTGAAAATTGCATTTGCCGACCGTCAAAAGACGGCTTAATGGTAAATTCATAAATATTTCTTTCATAATTCCAAAGTAAATCACTGACATTATAATCTTTTTCATCTAAAGTTGTTTTTAGTTTTAACATTTTATTTTTGTTTTGAAGAAAATCTTTATTTTCAACGCCTTCTTTGATTAGTAATTCAACAAGATCAGACTCAATTCCACGCTTGTTCATTCTCGACATAATTAATAAATATTCGGCAAGATCACCTATAAAAAGATAAAGCTTATGTTCTGCCAGTATTGCTTCTTCTTTTCCAAATTTAACATTGCTCTTATTACAAACTCTCTTTAATACGTGATCGTTGAATTCTTTTTCATTTTTAAGATAAATCGCATTCTTTCCTTTGCCAACTTTAAATAAAGGGGGTTGAGCGATGTATAGATAGCCTTTATCGACCATCTCTGACATGTGTCTATAAAAAAAAGTTAACAAAAGCGTTCTTATGTGAGATCCGTCAACATCGGCATCTGTCATTATAATGACTTTATGATACCTGATTTTTTCAATATCATATTCTTCTTTGCCCACACCGGTGCCAAGCACAGTTATTATATTTTTTATTTCCTCGCTGCGCAGGATTTTATCTAATCTTGATTTCTCAACATTTAATATTTTACCCTTTAAAGGCAAAATAGCCTGAAATCTTCTATCTCTTCCCTGTTTAGCGCTGCCTCCCGCAGAATCTCCTTCCACAAGGAATATTTCTCTTTCATCAGGATCGGAATTTTGACATTCCGCCAGTTTACCCGGAAGTGTTGAATCTATCAGAGCACCCTGTTTTCTTGCAAGATCCCGCGCATGTTTTGCTGCATCTCTTGCTCTAGAAGCATCAACAGCTTTAGCAATGATCTTTCTGGCAACTGCTGGATTTTCTTCCAGAAATATACCTAATTTTTCGTTTATTAAAGATTCTACAAGCCCTTTTACCTCACTATTTCCGAGTTTGGTCTTTGTTTGACCTTCAAACTGTGGAGACTTTATTCTAATACTTATTATAGCTGTAAGACCTTCCCTTACATCATCACCGCTGATCTTGGCCTGAAGATTTTTTGGAAGATTTCCATTGGTTGTATATTGATTTATGGTACGCGTTAAAGCCGCTTTAAAACCTATAAGGTGAAATCCTCCCTCCACGGTATTTATATTATTGGCAAAAGAGAGTATTTTTTCAGTAAAAGTATCATTATACTGTATTGAAACTTCTATCTGAACTTCATTTTTTATACCCTCAATAAAAATAGGCTTATGAAGAGATGAATGTCTTTTATTAAGATATTCAACAAATGAAACAATACCTCCTTTATAAAAGAATTCATCTTTTTGATCCGAACGTTCATCTTCTATTATTAACTTTACTCCTTTATTTAAAAAAGCAAGTTCCCTTAATCTGCGAATCAGTATTGCATAGCTGAAATTGTCTGTATCTAAAATTTGTGTGTCAGGGATAAAATGTATTTTTGTACCACGTTTCTTGGTTTTACCTATAATACTTAATTCTCTTGTTTTTACACCTTTTTCATATGTCTGATAATAAATATTTCCGTCGGCATAAACTTCTACTTCCATGAATTGTGAAAGTGCGTTGACTACTGAAACCCCAACGCCGTGAAGTCCCCCTGAAACTTTATATGAATGATCATCGAATTTGCCTCCTGAGTGAAGTTTGGTCATTACAACTTCAACGGCAGGCATATTCTCTGTTTTTTGAATTCCTACAGGTATTCCCCTTCCATTATCTTCAACACTTACACTATTATCGGTATGAATTGTAACCTGAATATGATTACAGTACCCAGCCATAGCTTCATCAATACTGTTATCCACAACTTCGTAAACCAGGTGGTGAAGCCCTTCAACACCAATATTGCCGATGTACATTGCAGGCCTTTTTCTCACAGCTTCAAGGCCCTCAAGAACTTTTATATCATCTGCACTGTATGTGTGTTCTTCTTTATTCATATTCTCATGGGCATTATTACACTTAAAAAAGTGTCTTCATTTGCTCCTTCTATTAGACATGGCTTTTCATCATCAATTATATTAATAATAACCTTTTCAGAATCAATAACACTCAGTGTCTCAAAGAAGTACCTTGGATTAAAAGCAACTTCAATAGGATCTCCTTTAAAATTTATATCCATATCTTCTTTTGATTCACCTATATCGGGATTTGTAGTTGTTATAAAAAGTTTATCGTCTGTAAAATTAAAAATAACGCCTTTATAATCTTCAGAAGATAATATAGACATTCTTTTCAGCATCATTAAAAACAACTCTCTATCTAAATAAATAGCATGAGAAGCACCTCTTTTTGTTATATCACTGTATTCTGGAAAATCTCCTTCTAACAGCCTTATAATGATTTTCTCTGTATCTTTTTTTATAATAAAATTATTATTTTTAAATCCTATATTAACCGTTCCTTCAGCTTCAAGAAATTTAACGGCTTCATTCATTCCCTTTTTCGGTATAATTATACTCTTTGATTGCGGCAGTTTAAAATCTTTTGTATATACGCAATCGATCTTTGAAAGCCGGTTACCGTCAGTAGAAACCATCCTAACTATATTTTTATTGTCTTTTTTAATAATTTCAAAATATATTCCTGTAATATGAGCCCTTTTTTCATCAGAAGCACCTGTTATAATTAACATTTTATCTATCATCTTTTTAAAGACCATTGATTCAATACTAAAAAAATCTACATCTTCTATATATGGTCTTTCGGGAAAATCATCCGGATTCATGCCAACAATATTATATGTTACCTTTTTATTTCCTATTTTTACCCAATGGTTTTCAATTTCTGTTACCTCTATTTCATTGCTTGGAAATTCTTTTACGATTTCATAGAATTTTCTGGAATTAATAACTATTGTACCATTAGATTTAATTTTTGCCGGATAGAGTCCTTCAAAACCTGTTTCAAGGTCCGTTACTGTAATGGTTATACCATAGTCAGTTGTACTTATTAAAATATTTGCTGTTATAGCAAGGTTGCTTTTTCGTCCGGTAAGTCCCTGGACATTTGACAATACATTTATTACATCGTTTTTTTTAATTTTAAATTTCATAATTAGTTCCTTATATATTTATTAAATATAATATAATTATAAATATAGGTTGTTAATAACTATAATAACTTTTTAAGCTACTTATTTTATAGAAAAAATTTATATAAAAATATTATAAAAAACCATTATAAATAACGAATTATAAAAACGAAAAAGATAATTGTTAATAATTAATTAGTTATTGAAAAAATATAAATATAAAAAGATTGGTTATTTTTATATAATAATAAGTGAATTATTTACTAAAATATGAATCTTTTGTTAAAATGAAAAATACTATATATAGTGTTTTATAGTATAACATATAAATATATATACAGTTTATAAGCAGTTTACAAGGATTTTTATTGTTTATATATAATAAACTTAATATTTGTGAGATATAGATAAAATGAAATTTATAGCTGATTTTCATATTCATTCCCGTTTTTCAAGGGCAACGGCAAAAAATCTTAATCTTGAAAACATATACATAGCAGCCCAGTTAAAAGGTATAACGGTTGTTGGGACCGGTGATTTTACTCATCCAGGATGGTTTGCCGAGATAAAAAAAAAACTTATTCCGGCCGAACCAGGACTTTTTAAACTAAGGAAGAAAATATCAAAAATATGCGACAAACAGGTTCCCTTTTCGTGCCGAGGGAAGGTACGTTTTATATTGGTTTCTGAAATCAGCAATATATATAAAAAATACAATAAAACCCGTAAAAATCATAATCTTGTATTTATACCCGATCTTGATAAAGCGAAGTACTTTGTTACTAAATTAGATAAAATAGGAAATATCAAATCAGACGGCAGGCCGATCCTTGGTCTGGACGCAAGAGACCTGCTTGAAATTCTTCTTGAGACTTCCGACAATGCATTCCTTATACCCGCACATATATGGACCCCGTGGTTTTCACTGTTTGGTTCAAAATCAGGCTTTGATTCGATTGAAGAATGTTTTGAGGATCTTACATCTTATATTTTTGCTGTTGAAACCGGTCTTTCATCCGATCCAGCAATGAATTGGAGAGTATCCTTATTGGATGGGCTAACTCTGGTTTCAAATTCCGATGCACACTCCCCAATGAAATTGGGAAGGGAGGCAAATATTATTAATACCAAACTTTCCTATTTATCTATAAGGAATGCCATAAAACAAGGCGATCCAAAAAGTTTTTTAGGAACATTCGAATTTTATCCAGAAGAGGGGAAATATCATCTTGATGGACACCGAAAATGTAATACTCGTTTTTGGCCGTCAAAGACGAGAAAAAAGAACGGGAAATGTCCGATTTGTGGGAAACCTATGACTCTTGGTGTCTTATACAGGGTAGAGGAACTGGCGGATCGGCCTGAAGGTGCGAAACCGGAAAAGTCCCATCCGTTTTTTAATATTATTCCACTTACGGAAATATTGTCGGAAGTTTTAAAGGTTGGTCCGGGATCCAAAAAAGTAATGAAACATTACAGTATGTTGCTTGAAAAGCTTGGCCCTGAATTTGCAATTCTTCATACCAAGACAAAAGAAAACATTAATTCAGTCGGTGGTCCGTTGCTTGGAGAAGCAATATCAAGAATGAGGCAAAACAAGGTAGTTATTGATCCGGGATATGACGGAGAATTTGGAAAAATAAATATTTTTGATCATCAAGAACGTGAACAACTACTTGGACAGAAAACGCTTTTTATTGTGCCGTCAGCGGAATCTACTTTACAGGATAAGATAAAACTTAAAAAAAAGCGCCAACAAAAAAAGAACGGACCTGCGTTTGACACCGATATGGTCGATGTACATTCCGGACAACACAAACTTTTTAATAAAAAAACAGTTACAGATAGTGACAATAAACCCGACTCGGGAGAGTTGAACACGAAACAACGCCAGGCAGTTGAACACCAGGGCGGACCACTGATGATCGTTGCAGGTCCAGGAACTGGCAAAACACGCACCCTTACTCATCGGATAGCTTATCTTATAAACAGCAAAGGTGTTTCACCGAAAAATATTATTGCTATTACATTTACAAACAAAGCAGCCATGGAAATGAACCACAGGCTCAAACACTTATTGGAAAATTCACAAAAGATTCCTTTTGTGGGTACATTTCATAGCCTTTGCTATAAACTGTTAAACGCCCAACAAGAAAAAGCCTACATGATTATCGATGACAATAATAGAAAATCAATAATTGCTGACGCGATTCAACATGTTACGCAGACCGGTATCCGGGTGACCGCAAAATCCCAAACCATGTTAGACTGGATTACATTCGCCAAGCAGCAGATAATCGAACCCCACGAGAATAGTGATAATATTGAAGGTTCAAAAAAAAAGCTATTTTCCGCAGTATACAGATCATATCAGAATCTACTGTCAATCCAGGGCCTTTGTGACTATGAAGACCTGATATTTAAGATCGTACGGCTTTTTGAAACCGATAAAACGTTTACCAAAACATACCGGGATCTTTTCAGGTTTGTTTTTGTGGATGAATATCAGGATTTAAATCAGGGGCAGTACCGGATAATTAAGGCCCTTGCACCGCCCGGTAAAACAGGAAGGCATATTTGTGTAATCGGAGATCCTGATCAATCAATTTACGGGTTTAGGGGTTCAGATATTAAATATTTTAAACGTTTTATCAATGACTATCCAGATGCCAAGGTTATTAACCTGACACGCAACTATCGCGCAACCCAGACCATTCTTGACGCATCGTATCAAGTAATAAACATAAAGGACAAACACACTCCCCGATTTCGTATATATTCTAAAATCGATGGAGTTAAAACCATTAGTATATTGGAAGCAAGTTCGGAAAAAGCCGAAGCTGTAGCAGTGGGTAAGACCATTGAAATATTGATCGGGGGAATGGGATTTCATTCTTTTGATTTCGGAAGCGTTGACGCAAGACATCAGACACCGCAACAAAGTTTTGCTGATTTTGCCGTGTTATACCGCACTTCCGATCAGAGCCGAGTCTTTTCGGAAGTTTTTGATAAAGTCGGTATTCCATACCAGATCGTAAGTAGAAAAAATATTTTCAACGCAAAAGGCATATCAGAGCTAATTTCATTATTCAAAACTATCGAGGGTTCGGGCTGTTTTGCGGATTTTGAAAAAATTATTAATTTAACCAGGCCAGGCATCAACACGCAGAGCTTGGAGATGCTTAAAAACTGGAGTTACAAAAACAGATTCACGCTTACAGAAGCATTGAATAATGTCCGGCGGTTGCCTGTAAACGGCATGGGTAAGGCTAGACAGATAAGTTTGAGCAATTTTTTAGATAATCTTTGGGCAATGAAAGCAAATATTCAAGAATCGACAATTGAAAACAAGCTGATCTTTCTCGTGAAAAACACAAAGGTTTCAGAAACGATAAACAGCGATCCAAAAACAAAAGAGGCTTTTAAAGTATTGATTGAGATTGCGAAAACATTCGATTGTAATACTTCCGATTTTTTTACAACGATAGCACTGCAGACCGATACCGATACTTACGAGCACCAGGCCGAAAAAGTTTCATTGATGACGATGCATGCCGCCAAAGGTCTTGAATTTCCAGTTGTTTTCATCGTTGGCTGTGAAAATGGATATATGCCGTTTCAACGAGTAGACACTGAAGCGGCGGATATCGATGAAGAAAGACGACTCTTTTATGTTGCTATGACCCGTGCCAAAGAGCGGCTATATTTGACATTTGCCAAAAGACGTAGGATTTACGGAAGAACCAAGACGCGGACGATTTCACCGTTTATCGGGGAAATCGAAGAACACCTAAAAATACATGATAAATCCGATCCGGGAAAGAAAAGCAAGAGCGGACAAACACAACTAAAGCTCTTCTAATTTCAAATTATTAAATATCAAAACATATGAAACTATTTAACATTATTGCAGTTCTGATCACGCTCTCAGCGGCATTCAGCTACATAAATTATCGCTATATTCACCTTCCCAATACCATTGGTTTGATGCTAATTGCGTTACTGGTGTCTTTGGGATTGATTGTTATGGGAAAAATGGGGTTAGGTTTTGAACAGGATGCCCGAAGGCTGCTCAACAGTATCGACTTTAACGAGACGCTGTTGCACGGCATGCTGAGCTTTCTACTTTTTGCAGGTGCTCTTCACATTAACCTTTCTGATCTG
>DAOVAE010000080.1 GCA_030671225.1 Desulfobacteraceae bacterium | reverse complement strand
AAAAGTTAAAAGCGGATTATGTAAGGTTAAAGGAAAAAATATTCTTATCATAGATAAACAGATATCGTTTCAAGATAAAAATGAAATCCTCGCATCTTGTTTAAGCAAACTGCCCCATGAAGATATTTTTATGGTTCCGGCCTTACGGGATTTTTTAGATAAATATTCTAAACTGGACGATCCGGAAAAGTGCCTAAAGTGAACTAAAGTTTGAAGTGACTAAAGTTTGTCAGTCTCGCAAAAAGTCAGACAAACGATCCTATTTTAAAAAAACAGGGTGATAGAAGCCTACCAATACAGGTCCTTTGTAATAGTTTACATAATATACCTTATCAGACGTTAATAAATTTATTCGTAAGCGTTCACAGGTTAAGAGTTCAACGTTCAGGGTTACCTTGAGACCTTTGCAAAACGCCCCTTTTTGTCCAATCCCGGCGTCAGGCTCAAATTTTAATCCTCAAAATACTCAATGTATTCCTGTGGTTAAAATTATCACCTTCCTTGGCCTTAAACAAAAATGAACATTTTTCAAATGTCTCATCTTTATAGCAAAATTAGGATTTCGGTTTGTTGAGGTTTTGGGTTGAATGGGATTGTCAACTGTGATATTCTTTCTTTTTCTTAAGCCGTTACCTCTGATGTGTTACCATTGATGTGTTGCCATAAAAAAAAGATTATCCGACACACAAATTGAAAAAAATATCTAATAATATTCAGGAAAAACCAAATCACCTCCACGGAGTTGTTATAATTTTACTTTGATGAACTCAAACCCCGGAACTCAATACTCAGAACCATCCAGCATGGCCCAACGACGTATTTTTACCGTTTCCGAACTGACAACCAACATTAAAGTATTACTTGAAGATAGCTTCCCATTTATCTGGATATGCGGCGAAATATCGAATTTAAGGATTCCGGCTTCAGGACACTTTTACTTTACATTAAAGGATAAAAAAGCCCAGATAAATACAGTAATGTTTCGTGGGCAGAACCGGAATTTAAAATTTATGCCCGAAGATGGAATGAGCGTAACGGGAATTGGCAGGATAAGTGTCTATGAGCCGAGGGGTACCTATCAGATAATATTAGAATATCTCGAACCCGAAGGTAGAGGAGCAATACAGCTTGCTTTTGAACAACTAAAGGAACGACTTAAAGCGGAGGGGCTTTTTGATGAAAAACATAAAAAGCCCCTACCCTTTTTACCACGAAAAATCAGCATAGTAACCTCGCCTACCGGAGCTGTGGTTCATGACATTCTAAAAATCGTTAACAGACGCTTTCCAAACATTCATATTGAAATCATTCCGGTCAAGGTGCAGGGTGACGGGTCTGAGATGGAGATTGCATCGGGTCTTGAGACCATAAATGAGCGGTTCGATTCAGACCTTGTGATCCTGGCTAGAGGCGGCGGTTCTCTGGAAGATTTGCATGCTTTTAATTCTGAAGATGTTGCCAGGGCTATTTTTGCATCTAAGATTCCGATAATTTCTGCTGTGGGTCATGAAACAGATTTTAGCATAGCAGATTTTGTTGCCGATCTTCGGGTTCCAACACCGTCGGCTGCAGCCGAACTGGCAGTTCCGCTTAAAATTGATCTGTTTAAAAAAAACGCTGAACTTACAACTACTTTAACAATTATGCTTTCACGATATATTGAACATCTTCGAACGCTCATAAAAGAAATGTCAAATCGGCTGGTAGATCCAAATAAAAGAATAGAGGATTTGAGACTCCGAACAGATGATCTGCTTTCACGACTTATCAGGACATTTAAAAAAATTATCCTTCAGCAGCATGAACGGCTTGAATGGCGGTTTGACAGCCTTAATTCACACAATCCCTTAATCCATGCAAGAAAGGCTAATGAAAAACTTGAGCAAAACTATAATAATCTACTTACTTATATAAGAATATGTTTAAACAAGAAACAATTCTTGCTTCGAGAACTTAATGCAAGGTTAAATGCTCTAAGTCCCAACGCTATTCTGGCTCGAGGTTACAGTATCACCAGAACTATTCCGGACGCGGTTATTGTCCGAAACACGCAGCAGGTAAACATCGGTCAGGATCTTGAGGTTATAGTTGCCAAGGGCTCATTAATTTGCAGAGTAAAAAGGAAGTAACATTATGGCCAAACAGACATTTGAAAAAGCAATGAAAAAGCTTGAATTGATCGTTCAGCAGCTTGAATCCGGAGATCAACCGCTTGAAGAGGCTGTCAAAAAGTTTGAAGAAGGGATTAAACTCTCAAAGTTCTGTTCCGAAAAGTTAGATGAAACAGAAAAAAGAATTACCATTGTACTGAAAGATCAAACGGGGAATCTATTTGAAAAACCATTTGTCTCTGAAAATGAATCGGAAGATGGATAGTTTTGATCTAAATTCATATCTTTTTTCTAAGCGAAAACAGATAAACCAGGCAATTGAAAAAATCCTGGGTCAAACTACAAATTCCAGAGTGGTTGTAAGCGCCATGAGGCATTCTCTTGTGGCGGAAGGAAAACGTATAAGACCGGTTCTTTGCATAGCTGCTTCCCAGGCTGTTGGTGGTCAGACCGAAGATGTTATAATGGTTGCCTGCGCCCTTGAAATGATTCATACTTACTCACTAATCCATGATGATCTTCCTGCAATGGACGACGACGATCTACGCAGGGGCAAGCCAACGTGTCATATTGCATTTGATGAAGCTACAGCAATTCTGGCGGGTGATGCCCTGCTTACGCTGGCTTTTGAAATCCTTTCATCAATCGAGCTCGCCGATAAAAATAATGCCTTAAAATTGCTCCGGGTTATAGATACAATAGCAAAAGCTGCGGGATATAAAGGAATGATTGAAGGGCAGATAAAAGACATCGCTGCAGAAGGCAAACAGCTCGGGTTAGAAGATTTAGAAGAAATACACGTTTTAAAGACAGGTGCTCTTATTGAGGCATCAATAATTACCGGGGCTATTTTAGGAAACGGGAGTTTTGAGCAAATCGAAAAGCTCAAAATTTATGCAAAAAATATCGGACTTGCCTTTCAGGTAACCGATGATATTCTTAATGTTGAAGGTGATCCAGTTGTTATGGGCAAAGATATTGGCACAGATCAAGCCCGTGAAAAAAGCACCTACCCTTCTATACTTGGAATTGAAAAATCAAAGGAATTTGCGAAAAATTTGGTCAACAACGCCTTGCAAGCGCTTGAATATTTTGATAAAAAATCTGATCCGCTCCGCGCTATCGCACATTATACTATTGATAGAAAAAGGTAAGTGGATTTAAGACTTTTTACGATATTGTCAAATAAGGAGAAAAATTTGAGCTTTCTTGAAAGAATAAATTCCCCGGCAGATTTAAAAGCACTGTCACGGTCTGAACTGCCGATTTTAGCTTCTGAGATTCGTAAAGTTATTATTGAAGTGGTATCAAAAAACGGCGGCCACCTTGCACCGAGCCTTGGTGTCGTTGAACTGGCGATTGCTATTCACTACGTATTTAATGCTCCTTCTGATAAAATCATCTGGGACGTAGGACATCAGTCCTATGCTCACAAACTCCTTACAGGACGCAGAGAACGATTCCACACGCTTCGCCAACATGACGGAATATGCGGGTTTACCCGCATGAGTGAAAGTCCTTACGATGCATTTTCAACCGGCCACAGCAGTACCTCCATATCCGCCGGTCTTGGCATTGCGTGTGCCAAGCGTTTAAAAAACGATAAGTCCAAGGTTATCGCGGTTATAGGAGATGGGTCCATGACCGCCGGGCTTGCCTATGAAGGTCTTAACCAGGCCGGGGACATCAACAAGAATATTCTAGTGATATTAAATGACAATGATATGTCGATTGCTCACAACGTAGGCGCCCTATCCTCTTTTTTAAGTCGTACCTTTTCCGCAAAATATTTACAGGATTTAAAAAAAGAACTTAAAGACTTTCTTAAATCTTTGCCCAAAGTCGGTGACGATATCTATCAGTTTGCAAAGCGTTCAAAAGAATCTTTTAAGACTTTTATAACTCCGGGAATGTTATTTGAAGCCTTTAACTTCGAATATTTTGGTCCGATAAACGGTCATAATCTGAACCATCTTATCGACATACTGAATAACATTAAGTGCCTTAACGAACCGGTTCTTCTTCATGTATCAACAAAAAAAGGCAAAGGATACTCACCTGCCGAAAAAAATCCTGTCTATTTTCACGGTGTCGGGTGCTTTAACGCAGATACGGGGGAAAGTATAAACAAAGAATATTCCGTTCCGACATACACTCAGGTTTTTGGCGAAACCATATTAGAAATGGCAAAAAAAGACGACAGAATCGTTGCGGTGACCGCTGCTATGCCGGAAGGCACAGGGCTTGTAAAGTTTTCCGAGGCTTATCCGGACCGGTTTTTTGATGTGGGAATCGCCGAACAACACGCTGTAACTTTTGCCGCAGGTCTGGCCACTGAAGGATTCAAACCTGTTGTGGCCATATATTCTACTTTTTTGCAACGTGCGTATGATCAGATATTGCATGATGTGTGTATTGAAGCACTTCCGGTTGTTTTTGCCATTGACCGTGGAGGGATTGTGGGAGAGGACGGAGCCACCCATAATGGTCTTTTTGATTTATCTTATCTCAGAAGCCTTCCCAACATGGTGGTTATGGCTCCAAAGGATGAAAATGAACTGGCAAGAATGCTCGCAACTTCCTTTGCCCATAAGGGTCCCATTGCAGTTCGATATCCCCGCGGAGATGTGGAGGGCGTAAAAATCGAAAAGCGAGATATTCCCGTACCCATAGGAAAGGGAGAAGTGCTTCAAAAAGGAGATGACATTCTTATCCTGGCCATTGGCCGGTCTGTTAGTGAAGCGCTTACCGCTTGCGTAACGCTGGCCGAAAAAGGCATATCGGCTACAGTTGTCAATTGTCGTTTTGTAAAGCCCCTTGACGCTGATTTGATCGGCGCCCTTGCCAGGGAAATACCGCGCATTATAACGGTTGAAGAGAATGTACGTCAGGGAGGATTTGGAAGCGCGGTGCTGGAATGTTTGTGTGATCAAGGGATAACCGGTTTTCGTCTGCAATGCATCGGAATACCTGACACTTTCGTTGAACACGGCTCCCAGAAAATTCTCAGGTCCAAATACGGTATTGATGCTTCGAGCATAGTCAACGCAGCCAAACGCTTGACGGCTTCGTAAAAAGTCCAATTTCTGCGTTGCGCTTCATTTCGTGTTCACTGCGGCGTACATAAGTACGCCTCATTCCACGAAATTCGCGACGCCTTGAACTTGAACTTTTTACTTTGCCGTCTCAATTTTTACTTTTTACGAGTTTATCAAACGCTTGATGCTTGATGTCAGCAAAAAAACAAGACTTGACTTGGTAATTGTGGAAAAAGGGCTGGTACAAAGTCGCCAACGTGCCCGTGCGCTTATTATGGCCGGAAAAGTTTTGGTTAATAACCGTCTTGTGGATAAGCCCGGTTCACTGATTTTTAAAAAAGACCATGTCATTATTAAAGGAGAAGACACCCCCTATGTGAGCCGGGGCGGCCTTAAGCTGGAAAAGGCGCTTCAGGCCCTTGATATGGATATCACCGGAGCTGTCTGTATGGATGTGGGCGCATCCACGGGCGGATTTACCGATTGTCTTTTGCAGCATGGCGCAAGCCGCATCTTTGCCGTGGATGTTGGTTATGGTCAGCTTGCCTGGAAACTGAGACAGGACTCTCGTGTTGTTGTTATAGATCGCACAAATATCCGGTATATGCCGGCCGAAACCCTTTTGGAACCTGTAGATCTCATCACAATAGATGTTTCTTTTATTTCCCTTACAATAGTTGTGCCTGCGGTAATTAAGTTTATGAAAAAAGATGCAAGGATTATAGCCCTGATAAAACCACAGTTTGAAGTGGGAAAAGGTAAAGTTGGGAAAGGAGGTGTGGTGCGTAACCCTGTTCTGCATGCTGAGGTTGTTAAAAGCCTTTCGGATTTTTTTAAAGGGAAAGATCTTTTGAGAGAATTTGTAATCCCTTCGCCAATATTGGGACCAAAGGGAAACAAAGAATTTTTTATTTCTTTAAAATTTGAAAGTTGATCTTGATT
>DAOVAE010000036.1 GCA_030671225.1 Desulfobacteraceae bacterium | reverse complement strand
GTCAAAATCGGCAAGGTTAGTCTGAACTATTTTGTCAGCAACGCTTCTATTCCTCTCCTTGATGACGATATTTTAAGGCTTAACACATTAATAAAGGAGGCAACGGCTGTTGAGGGGCTTCTGTATGCGATTATTGTAAGTCATAATCAGATCATTAAGGCACATACGGACATCGATAAAATTAACATGGCTTTTGAGAAGTTTGACAACGAAGAAGATATAAGAAAAGAAGATGACGTTACTTACTTTAATCACTTCTTAGAATCCGGCGAGCATGTTTTGAATTTATCCCAGCCCATAGTATTTAAAAACAAAGAATTGGGTGAAGTCCATGTGGGGGTGTCGATTGATTTTATCGAGAAATTAATTCACAAGGAGCGCTTGTCAATAATCGTAATAACCGTCTTTATCATATTATTCGGGATTGGGATTGCAGTATGGCTCGGATTGCGTTTTTCACGACCTATTCAAAATTTGGTTCTGGCAACCCAGGAAATCGGTTCAGGGAATTACCAGCATAAAATAATTCTGGCAAGAAATGACGAACTTGGGAACCTTGCCACGGCCTTTAATCGCATGGGTGATGAACTCTGGAAGAACTCTCTCATGCAGCAATCCTTTGGCAAGTATATAGGTTCTGAAGTGCTCGATATGATAATGGCCAATCCTGAAAGTGACTGGCTTAAGGGCCATAAAAATGAAGCCACAATAGTATTTACAGATATAAGAGGGTTTACGTCATATTCTGAAGGCAAGAAACCAGAAGAGATCGTTGAAGCACTGAATGAATACTTTGAAATCGCCACACAGGTAATACTAGATCACGGCGGGTATGTTGACAAGTTTATAGGTGATGCGGTATTAGGAGTTTTCGGAGTTCCGGTTTATCATAAAGAACACACGGAAAGGGCTGTCAGGGCTTCAATAGATATGCAAAAGGAGTTCAAGAAAGAACGAGGAAAGGGAAATAATCTCCTTCAATCCGTAGGGATCTCAATTGATTCCGGAGTTGTGGTATCAGGGAATATCGGATCACAGGTTAAAATGGAATATACCGTCATTGGCGACAGTGTAAACGTAGCTTCACGCCTGAACGGTCTTGCCGGCCCCGGTGAAATTATTATCAGTAAAAGTGTTTATGAAAATCTTGGTGACATGATTTCCGTAGAGACCCTTTCACCGCAATATATCAAAGGCAAAACAGAACCGATAAAAACGTTTAAGTTGCTAAGCATAAATAAGAAGCTTCATGCCAAAACCAGCAAATAGAAGAAAAACAGTTTTCGGAAGATTATTTCCATTATATCTTCTTTTATTAACCGCCTGTGTCCCCTCTCAGGCTCGCATTTATGACGATTTTATCATTGTCAAGGCAACCGATGTAGACACGCCATCTTCCCTTGCCCATAAATACTTAAATGACCCGACCAAAGACTGGCTGATCTCAGAATTTAACGATATTAAAACAGTGGATGCCGGACAGGAATTGATTATTCCTTTACGCCCCTTTGATAAGGGCGGCTTAAAAGTCAATGGTTATCAAACTGTCCCGGTGTTGGCGTATCATGGTTTTTCTAAAGACAGTCCAGGAAAGATGACAGTCACCGAGGCTTCTTTTGAAGCACAGATGAAATATCTTATGGAAAATGGCTATCATGTTATCTCGCTTGACCAATTGATGGATTTTCTCGAATTTAAGGAACAGATACCTGAAAAATCGGTTGTAATTACCATTGATAATGGATTGAGCTCTTTTTCTGACATCGCCTTTCCGATATTGAAAAAATTTGGTTTAACAGCAACGCTTTTTGTCTACACCGATTTTATCGATACTGATAAAGCCTTGTCCTGGAAACAAATCAATAATCTTTCAAAAAAAGGGTTCGACATACAATGCAAAACCAAAACACACCGCAATTTGACGAAACGAAAAAAAAAGGAATCATTTAAAGAATATTTTGAATCCCTTGAAAAGGAGATAAGTTATCCAAAAACGCTGATCAAACAGAAACTGAACAAGGAATGTAGCTATTTTGCATACCCTTATGGAGCAACAAACAATCTTGCTGTTGCAATTTTAATAAAGCAGGGTTACCGGGCGGCATTCACCGTTAAGAGGGCAAGCAATCCTTGTTTTGTTGATAGATACAGGATCCATCGATCGGTAATATACGGTGATTATGATATTGAAAGGTTCAAAAAGAATTTGTCCGTATTTAACAAGACTAAACTGAAATGAAGAAGATAATCAACGTTTTTTTGCTATATATTATTCTGTTTTTTTTCACGGGTTGCTTCGCTGTGATGGAATTTAAAAAAGAGACTCCCGAAAAGATTTCGGCCGGGACGTCTGAAAAAAAACCTGAAAGTGCAGAGACTTTCCTGTCTTCTTCTTACCAGCGAAAATCTCTTGAATACGAAAAGAAGAATGAATTGCAAATGGCGCTTTATTATATGCAGATTGCCGGCGCTCTAAATCCTGACGACAAGATAATTGCTAAGAGAATAGCTGTCTTGGAATCGACCATTGCTAATAATGCAAGACAGCATTTCAAAAAAGGCGTTGTTTATTTCAAAAAAAATGAGCTGAAATACGCTCGCCAGCAATTTCTAATAACCTTGAGATATAACCCAGATCATAAAGGTGCATTGGATTACTTGAAAAACAGGTTAGCTCCTAAAAAATATATAATCTATAAAACAAAAAAGGGAGACACACTAAAGAGTATCTCAAGTCAATTTTACAACGATAATCAAAAGGATATTCTGATTGTCTATTTTAACAATCTTGAAACAAACAAAAAACCTGCACCGGGCACTACTCTTAAACTCCCCATGATAAAATCATATTTTACCCATCAGGCAATCTTAATTCGTAATGATCTGAAAAAAGCAAGGAACCTTTTGGAAGAAAAACGATACGAAGAGGTGTTGCATATTGCTGGAGAGGTTCTGAAATATGATCTTATGAACAAGGAAGCAGCAGATTTGAAAAATGCTGCCTACTATCATATGGGAATGCAATTGAGCCGGGAAGAGAAGCATCCTGAAGCAATAAATACTTTCAAAAAGGTAGATCCTAAATATAAAGACGTTAAAAAAGCTATACGAGAAGTAATTAACAAAGATTTGATGAAAGCGAATAGCTTGTTGAGAGAAGAACAATATGAAGAAGTACTAGCTCTGGCTGAAAAAGCTTTGGATTACGATAATTCGAATAAAGTTGCCAAAGATTTAATCAACACCACTTACTGCCAAAAGGGAAGGGGATTGATTACTCGGAAAAATTATGTAGAAGCATTAAAAGTGTTTAACATAGCAGACCCCTTGCATGATTGCATTGAGAAAGCAATCTCTGATGTTAAAGGAGTTATGAAAAAAGAGGCAGAAGCACACTACCTGCAAGGTGTTAAATATTTTCTAAATCAAGAATTGAGCAGCGCAATAATAGAATGGGAAAAAACATTAGTTTTGAATCCCGATCATAAAAAGGCAAAAGAAAATATAATAAACGCACGTCGTTTGCTGGAAAAATACAAAAAAGTGGAGTAGGGTGTTCTCCTTAAATCGGCATATAGAATTCTAAATAAAAACAGAGCCCTTCTATCAAGAAGGGCTCTGTCAAATCTCATACCAAGTGCCGTCGGCACGTCACATATTGAATTACTTTTTTAGTTTTACAAGATCGTTTTTTCTGAATCCTACGCCAGACCTTATCTTTGCAACCGATCCATCTTTTCCAAAGAATCCGGTAATCATCAATTCCCCTTTCAAATTTCCAGGAGCCCTCCCAAGTGTTACCTTAGTCTGCGGGTCGAATATTTCCTCTCCGAGTTCCACAACCAGTAGTATGTCACCGACCTTTAATCCTGTCTTCTTTCCTGCATTAATATATGCCGTCCTCCCTTTAATGCTGGCAATTCGTCCATTCCAATCCTGGGCTTCCAGTTGATCTAACATGTTCACCATTGCTTTGGTCAAAGCATCCCGCAAAGCGCCATCTCTAAGGTCCGCATCGTATGATGATTTGGAACCAAGTCCCAATGCACCTCCTGTGGTCTTTTCATAAACGCCCTGGCCGGAATCCGCCATTATTTGAATACCGGTTGTGGTATCGACAATCCGGTAGTCAACGGTTACCCTGGCAATCTGTTTTTTCTTTTTATAAACAAGATAATCTATACCCTCTTCGGCCTCGGAATAGGCGCTGATTGATCCGGTCACAATAGCGTTTAGTCCTAATACTTTTCCCATTTTTGCCGCGGAACCGGGATCAATTGCTCCCGATGCGCCCATGGCCTGCTGATCCATGACTGAAGCGATATCCTGTTGAGGTATAATTATAAAACGTTTTGTTTTTTGGAGTATTGTTCCAAGAATATCGGCTGCTGCTTCACCGATTCCAAGGACCTTAGAAGGCGTTTTGTTCTGAAAGTTAACTACACCTACCCTCAATTTCGGACCAGTATACTCTCCGGTTGGCGCCAACTCGTCTGAAATACCAGTTAATGAAGAGTCATCTCGTACAGCACCGGAAGTTTTTGGGGCACAACCGTTGATAGCAAAAAGCGCTGCCGCAAGTAACAAAAGGCATAACAGATACGATTTATTAACTTTAACCATTGTGTTCCTCCTCTTTTAACATTTATCTTCTATTTACTTTTCGTCCAACATTAATTCCATAAATCCGCTCGCTTCTGTAAATCCGTCAGGAATTACAAAAAGATTTTTCGAGGGTTTCTTTAATACAATGTTTTTAAATTGGGATGTATACTTCATGGTCTCATCTTCAATTTCGCTCTTTATGGTCATTCCATCCAGGTCTTTAGCATTCCAGATGTATCCCTGCTGGGTCATAGCGTTTTTGTATGTTATTTTTATTTTGAACTTCTCCGTTGGATGACCGTCAATGGTCTCGCTGCCGGCCTTTGTCTTAATCACTTTCGGTTTTTCAAAATAATTCTCATCTGTCTCATTGTGTACCATATACATCTTTTTGCCGGGGTAAAGGGAGTAGGTAATTTTTTTATCACCTCTGTGTATCGTCACCATTTTGCTGAGAGCAGGAGGCATCTCCCCACCCTTTGACATCTTTGAATAGTCAACTTCCAACCGGATCTTTTTCCCGGCCTTTGCGATAGGCATTTTAAAAGCGAAACTGTCTTTTCCTTTTTTGTCCACCATATTGGATACAATTACTGCCGAAAAATCTCTTTTTCCGTAATCCATATGACCGACTGATGCTGGTGGCGGCATCTTAACTTTAGGAATCTGAAATTTTACAGGGGCTGCAGCGACTATGACTGACCCGGGCCCCCATGGAAGATTTATCATAATCCGCCGGATCATTTCATTTGTCTCACGAAGGAGATGTGTTTTTGTAACCTTGGAAATAAGCTTTTTCCCAAAGCCAGCAGCCAGGCCTTCAAAGACACTTTTACTACTTTGTTGACTTTCGATTGTGATCCAGGGCACCTCTGCATCCTTGTCTTTCATGCCAGCAGCCAAAGCAATCGCGGTTCCCAGAAACTTGCCGGCAGTTTCCTCACTTTTTACACCGATACCGTTTGCCCAGAAGGTCTCATTAGTTAATGCGTTGACCAGCTTGAATCTAGCTCTGACTCTCCTGACATTATAAAGGCCGGTAGTGGTTTCGCCAAAATCCATTAAGGTTCCGAAAACAAGTCCTTCTACATCGAGGACTTCTATCAATTTTTCATTTTTTGCCATTTCAAGCTGCCCGCCGAGAGTAATTCCCATCCGATCTCTTAATAAACGATCGGTTTCTTCAACCGGTTTAACATTATATTCACGGTCTTCGAAGGCTTTTACCAGTTTTTCCCTCACAAAGTAGGGCCCTTCGACATCAGTTGTATCATTTTTTATCGGCAGGATGGCGATCCTTTTCATTGGGTTGCTTGGATCGGCCGGAGGTTTCGTCGGCATCATTGCACATCCGGAGATGAGTATTATTGATAGAATGATTGCCAACAATTTTAATGATTTCATACTTGCTCCCATATGTTAAAGTGGTTAAATTATCACTGCATTTTCATTTCAAGATTTATGCTGTTTTGAGTAATGCTCGTAATATCGATGACAAAACCACCATAATCGATAACAATAAGTTCGTCTGCCAAATTTTGTGCAGTGGTTGAGATATTGATGTCAAGCGTTGCAACTCCGGAACTAAAATCCCTCTGGTATAAACCGGCTACACCTCGTATTTTTTTACGAACCATTTCTTTAAACTTTACAAGATGGTCGTATGATTTAATACCTGAGATGACAACCTGAATCATTGTTCCCCCACTAACATCCTGGCTCCAGCGGTTGATAATCTGGGTGATAAGTTTTTCCGCTATCCCTTCTGCTGCCAGTTTAAGAGCTTCTGTTCCCGCATTAATTTCACTCGGATGAACTGCGGCAGCATGGTTGGTCGAAGAAGCGATAACCTGGCCATTATCCGTATTGACAGCCCTCAATGAAACATCTGCCTGAGCGGATTTCATCGAGCTTCCCATAACAGATCCTGCCAGTTTTGAAAGCGCCTTTCCATATATAACCACCTCTGCATCATAAAGGTTTCCAATTGTTTTAATGGCATCATTTGTGAGAGATTCGATCTTATATGCATCGGAAATTTGAATATTTTTTGTCTTTACGGAGTGATCGACAATGTTGAAACCTTTTTCGGAAAGTTTTTCCATAAGGGTATTCTCCGTGATCGTCAAGTCTGCATGACCGGCAACCACATGCCACCAGTATGAGTAATTATGCATACCCACATTCTGCTCTGCCACCATAATAATAATCCTTGGCATATTCTTTCTCGCAATAAGAAGACCTAATGCCATAAGATCATTTTCTAAAACTCCCTTGGCGACATTTGCCTGAATAGTGACCCGGTAAAGATTTCCATCCGGACTTTCATTAATAATATTGTAGTTCCTAATATACCCCTGTGTTTTGGAATATATCTGGTCCTGCAAAACTTCATAGCTTTCAACGACGGTCTCGGAAGAGATCATAGTTCCCACAGTCTGCTCAACCACCATTCTCAAGGCATCCTTGACCGCCTGATCTCTTGCAAGAGCAGTATTATTGTCAACAATTACGGCAACGCCTTCTGCTGTGGCATTAATGCTGACTGGATCTGCGGCTAACGTATTAAATGGTAGAAGAAACAAGCAAAGAAGGAAATAAAGATGGTTGAGGATGAAGGTTTTCATTGGCTGCCCTCCCCGGATGAGATTCAGGTCAGTGAATGGTAAAAAGGTAAAATGACACATATCATTTGCATTATGCGTTGTCAATCAACACTTGGTGACAATTATGGGATCTATTCCAGACATATTTTACGACTTTTTTTTATTTGACACTCAATCCTCATTCATCTATATTTTTATTGTTATTATTAACTTTAAGGCAAAAGATTAAAATCATGAAAATTAAATTCTTTGCTGTATGTTTAATCTTTACTATTATTTTTATTCTTCCTAGTCAGATGAGTTTTGCCAAAGAAGAACCATTGGGTTCTTTCACTTCAATATCGGGCTTTGTCCATGTTCAGCGAGCAAAAGAAACTGAATGGATAAAAGCGGAACAAAATATGTCCGTCTATTTTGGTGATAAAATAAAATCCGGCGATGACAGTGAGGGAGAAATAACTTTTCTTGATCAAAGCTTGCTCAGGATACATCAAAATGCTCACATAGCCATCAATACTATTATTTCTCCGGTGGAAAAGAGGAATTCAATTATATTATTTTTCGGTAGAATTTGGAGTCGGATCAGCAGAGAAGCGTTACGGAGGAAAGCTTTTGAAGTTCAAACACCAACCGCTGTTTGTGGAGCTAGAGGAACCGAATTCAGTACTGCCGCATATGAAGATGGAACTATGCTTGTTCGGGTTGATTCCGGCCGGGTAAATGTGGACAATGAAACAAACCAAAGCACGCTATCATCAAACCAGGGCTCTCAACTTACGTTTATTACAAATGAGATAAAGACAGAATCTGATTTTCAGCCGGATTGGGAACAAGCTCAAAAAAAAGGAAGACAAAATCTGTTTGCGGATGGAGAAAAATATGGCGGTTTTGTGCACAGTGAAATACAGAAGCGAAGAGATCAATTAAAAAGCCTTGTTGATAAGGCCGGTCGGTTATCTGAGGAGAAAGAAATATATTTATCCTCTGCAAAAGAGGCCAGGAAGAGTGGTGACGATTTAGCGTATGAAGAAAGTATTTCTAAGGTCACAAAGATCAATAATGAAATTATGGAGCTAAACAGAAAAATCGCTTTCTCCGGAAGACGACTGGAATGCCATTTTGGACTTTTTTCTCACTATGGGTATCTGGCAAAACATCCTGAATTATCTAAAAAATTCCATGGAAAGGAATTCATATTAAAAGAATTAGACAACATCAAAATGATAGAGGCTGAATTTAATGCCATGATAGAAGAGGGAATGAAAATGTCGATGGAGGATATGGAAGACCTTATGGATGATATGAGATTGAAGATGAAGAATTTTAGGGAAAGTAACGTGAAAAAAGATCCTTTT
>DAOVAE010000099.1 GCA_030671225.1 Desulfobacteraceae bacterium | reverse complement strand
TTTATTCCTTACTCTTGTTTATTTCTTCTATAAGTTTCTGTGCAATCTGTGCAGGGACTTCGTCATAATGTGAAAATTCCATGGAAAATATGCCGCGGCCTGCGGCAATTGATCCGAGATCCGGTGCATAGGTCAGAAACTCAGCCATGGGCACATTTGCTTTAATGACCTGATATTTTCCCTTGCTGTCCATACCTAGGACCCTGCCGCGTCTGCTATTAAGATCTCCCATGATATCACCCATGTATTCGTCCGGGGTGGTAATTGAAATATTCATGATAGGTTCCAGCAAAATCGGACTCGCTTCTTTGGCAGCTTTTTTAAATGCCATAGAACCTGCGATTTTAAAGGCCATTTCAGATGAATCAACTGCATGAAAGGAGCCGTCATCCAGAGTAACCTGAAAATCGATACACGGGAACCCGGAAAGAACCCCCTTCTGGCACGATTCAATGATACCTTTTTCAACAGCAGGTATATACTGCTTTGGAATTGAGCCCCCGACTATTTTATTAACAAACTCAAACCCTTTTCCCCTGGGAAGCGGTTCTAACCTGATCCAGCAGTCACCGTACTGACCATGGCCTCCTGTTTGCTTTTTATGTTTTCCTTGTGCTCTGACCTTCTTGGTAATGGTCTCTTTATAAGGGACTTTAGGTGTGTTCAGCTGAACTTCAACGTTGAACTTTCTTTTGAGCTTTTCAACCGTAACCTCAATATGGATCTGTCCCAGGCCGGATAAAAGAATCTGCTTGGTTTCGGGATTACGAGTAAGCTTTAAGGCGACATCTTCTTCCAATAGCTTTGTCAGAGATGAGAATATCTTGTCTTCATCCCCCTTCTTTTTGGGCTCAATAGAAAAAGAGATCATGTCAGGAAGAGGTTCGGCGCATTTAAATTTTATCTTGCGACTGGCATCACAAAGGGTGTCGCCCGTGTTCGTCTCTTTTAATTTGGCCACAGCCACAATGGAGCCTGGCCCGGCTTCGATTATGGGTTTCTGTTCCTTGCCGGCAAGTCTCAACAGCTGATTAAACCTTTCATTTGCATCTTTATTAACGTTATAGAAAGTACCGTCTGCTCCCAGTTTCCCTGAAACTACCCTGAATATTGAAAGACGGCCTGCAAAGGGATCGGCCACCGTTTTGAACACAAAGCCGGAAAAGGGTTCATTCGGATCAGAGTTACATTCTATCTCGGATTCATCGGCGGTATCAGTAGCAATCCATGGGTCACGATCAAGGGGCGAAGGCATGCAGTTGACAATAAAATCCTGCAAGAGATCAATGCCGATATTTTTTGCGGCCGATCCGCAAAGAACCGGCACAAATGTACGCGATAATGTGCCTTTTCTTAAAACATCTTTTATTTCATCATCTGACAGGGATTCTCCTTCGAGATACCGTTCCAGGAGTTCGTCGTTCGACTCTACAACATTTTCTACAAGGGCCTCTCTCTCTTCTTCCACCTGATCCTGCATATCATTGGGAATGTCAATTTCAATTACTTTACCTTCAGGGCCATATGTGAAAGCTTTCATGCTGATAAGGTCAATCACACCTTTAAAGTCTGCTTCGGATCCTATGGGGAGTTGAGTAATAATGGGCTTTGGCTTAAAACATTCTGCTGCATCTTTGAATGTACGGAAAAAATTCGCCCGTTCCCTGTCTAGTTTATTAATAAAAATGACCGAAGGCAAAGTGAACTCTTCTATGTAATCCCAGGCTTGCTCTGTTTGAACTTTTACTCCGTCTACTGCATCTATTACTACAACAGTGCCGTCGGCCGCCTGCATGCAGCTTTTTGTGTCTGAAAAGAAATTTTGATCACCGGGAGTATCGATGATACTGACCGTATGTTTTTTCCAGCTGTATTGATGGAATGCGCTACTTAAACTGTTGTGGCGTTTGAGTTCTTCCGGCTCAAAGTCCATGAGGGTGTTGCCGTCATCAACGCGCCCAAGTCTATTGGTGGCACCTGTATTAAAAAGCATTGCTTCGGCCAAAGACGTTTTACCCGCACCTCCATGAGCCACTAAAGCAATGTTCCTTAAACTTTCAACTTGTACAGTCATTTAAGCTCCTCTCTGATAAAGATTTTAATTATTGATCCCTATAAATAAAATACTAAAACTGAATTGATTATATGTTTATCCGAAAAAAATCAAGATCAACTTTCAAATTTTAAGGAAATAAAAAATTCCTTGTTTCCCTTTGGTCCCAGTATGGGTGAAGGGATAATAGATTCGCATAAAAGTCCTGCTACGGTAAAAAATTCGGACAGGCCCTTAATAACCTCGGCATGCATGACAGGATCACGCACCACACCGCCTTTCCCGACCTTGCCTTTTCCCACTTCAAACTGTGGTTTTATCAAGGCCATGATCCTGGCATTTTTTTTCATAAACTTAATTACCGCAGGAACAACTAATTTAAGGGAAATAAAAGAGACATCTATGGTGATGAGATCTACAAATTCCGGAATGGTTTCGGCCGGTATATAACGTATATTTGTGCGATCTATGACAACAACGCGAGAATCCCGCCTCAGCTTCCAGGCCAGCTGTCCATAACCGACATCCACGGCAAAAACACGGTTTGCGCCCCGCTTTAAAAGACAGTCGGTAAAGCCGCCCGTGGATGCTCCTACATCAAGGCATATAAAACCGGTAATATCGATATTAAGTGTCTGCAGAGCCTTTTCGAGCTTAAGGCCGCCTCTGCTTACATAGGGGATATCTTCTCCTTTTAGAATGATATCGTCCTCTATAGCAATCAGTGCACCGGGCTTATCTACCGAACGGTTATTAACCAGAACTTTTCCGGCCATAATAAGTGCACGAGCACGTTGACGGCTCGGTGCCAGCCCTTTTTGTACAATTATCAGGTCAAGCCTTTTATTTTTATCTATCATCAAGCATCAAGCGTTTAACTGCGTGGACTATGGCTAAAGCATCGATACCGTATTTGGACCTGAGAATTTTTTGGGGGCCGTGTTCAACGAAGGTGTCCGGTATTCCAATACATTCAAGAAGAAACCCGGTTATCCCTTCATCGCTCAAACATTCCAGAATCGCGCTTCCAAATCCTCCATGACGAACATTCTCTTCAACCGTTACGATGCGCGGTATTTCCTTGGCAAGGGCTCCGATCAAATCTGCGTCAAGAGGTTTTACAAACCGGCAATTCACAACGGTAGCAGATATGCCCTGTTCGGTCAGCGTTGAGTGAGCGGCAAGCGCTTCGATTACAGACCGGCCAATGGCCAGAATAAGAACGTCATCTCCTTTTTTTAGTACTTCTCCTTTGCCTATGGGTATGGGAAGATCTTGATTCTCCATTTTTACGCCCTCGCCAGTTCCTCGAGGGTATCGAACAGCAATGGGACCGTTGTGGGCGAGGGAAGTTGTGAGCATTCTGCAAAGTTCATTTTCATCCTTTGGAGCCATGACCACCATATTGGGAAGACTCCTGAGATAAGAGAAATCGAAAGCACCATTATGGGTCGCTCCGTCTTCTCCAACAATTCCTCCCCGGTCAACGGCAAAAACAACCGGAAGTGCCTCGATACACACATCATGCAATATCTGATCATAAGCACGTTGCAGAAAAGTAGAATATATAGCCACAACAGGCTTGAATCCTTCGGAGGCAAGACCTGCGGCAAAAGTTACAGCGTGCTGTTCGGCGATTCCCACATCAAAAAATCGATCCGGATAGGTCTCGGCAAATTTTGCAAGTCCTGTACCTTCGGGCATGGCGGCAGTTACAGCAATGATTCTTTCGTCGCTTTTTGCCATTTTGAGCAGGGTCTCTCCGAAAACCTGAGTGTATGTCGGAATGGGATGTTCTTTGTTTGTACATTTCCCCGTATCGGCATTAAAGCATTCAACACCATGGAAATAGACAGGATTTTTTTCAGCAGGAGGATATCCCTTGCCCTTTTTTGTTGTCACATGAAGGAGTACCGGCTCGTTAAGACACTTAATATTATTAAGCATGTCGATAAGATGGTTCATATTATGACCGTTTATTGGACCAAAATATTCGAAGTTAAATGCTTCAAACAACATCCCAGGAGTTATAAAAGTCTTAAAAGATTCTTTTGAACGCTTTGCAAATTGATATATATCGTCTCCGATTTTGGGCAAAGATTTAAGAAAATCTCCAAGTTCTTTTTTAAAATCCTGCAAATATTTTGCGGAAAAGGTGCGACTTAAAAAAGAAGATAAAGCACCTACGTTGCGCGCAATCGACATATCATTGTCATTTAATATCACTATAATATTCTTGTTAATATCACCGGCCTGGTTAAGACCTTCATAGGCAAGCCCGGCAGTCATGGAACCGTCCCCTATAACTGCTACAACCTTGGATTTGTCATTTTTTAAACGCTTGGCACACGCAATTCCAAGCCCGGCAGATATAGATGTGCTGCTATGGCCGGTTGAAAATGCATCGTAAGGACTTTCACTCCTGCGGGTAAACCCGCATATTCCTTCAAATTGACGAAGTGTGTGGAATCGTTCCCTGCGTCCAGTGAGGAGCTTGTGAGCATAAGACTGGTGTCCTACATCCCAGATAATCTTATCAGCAGGAGCATTAAAAACGAAGTGGATGGCAATCGCCAGTTCCACAGTGCCAAGACTCGGTGCAAGGTGGCCTCCGTTTTTGGATACCACGTCAATAATAACTTTGCGTATTTCTGCAGCAAGAATCGGCAGCTCAGATCTCGACAGTCCTTTTAAATCAGCCGGGGAATTGATATTTTCCAGAAAACTCAAACTTTTTTCTCCTCTCACCTTCTCCTTGCAATGATATAATGTGCGATAGCACGGAGCGGATCAGATTTGTTATCAAAATTATCGAGTGCTTGCAAGGCATTGTTCACTAGTTTTTTTGCAAATCCCTTTGATTTTTCTATTCCCATTATAGAAGGGTAGGTGCTTTTTTCACGGGCTTGATCTGTACCCACATCTTTGCCCATAACAGCAGAATCGCCTTCAACATTAAGGATGTCATCGGTTACCTGAAAGGCAAGGCCGATATTATTAGCGTAAATTTTGAGCTTTTCGATCTGCTCAAAACTACCGTTCCCTAAAATGGCTCCGGTAATTATTGATGCTTGAATCAGAGCACCTGTCTTTAAAGCGTGCATTTTTTCTAAATCTTTTAAACTGAGCAGGGTACCTTCTGCGGCAATATCCTTCATCTGTCCTTCAATCATACCCTTATATCCTGCAGCTTTTGCT
>DAOVAE010000055.1 GCA_030671225.1 Desulfobacteraceae bacterium | reverse complement strand
CCAAGGAAAATTTGTTGACATTCTGTTTTTTCTAATTTATGTATAGGATTTTCATTTCATCACCCCTTGCTCTGTATATCTACATACAGGGCTTTATATCCAAAAGGAGGTTATATGAGAAGGTACGAAACAATCTTTATTATCGATCCTGATCTTTCTGAAGAAGAACGCTCCCCCCTTTTTGAGAGATTAAAAGACCTTTTTCCCCAGCATAACGGCCTGCTTGTTTTGGTTGATGAATGGGGAACCCGAAAGCTCGCCTATGAAATCAAGAAAAAGGCTCGTGGTTATTATGTTCGTTTAGATTACTGCGGAACAGGAACCCTCGTAAATGAGATCGAACGGCTTTTCCGGATTGATGATCGGGTTCTAAAATACATGACGGTCCTACTTGAAAAAGATGTTGACATTGAAAGCGTAAAAGAAGAAATAGCCATGGCGGAAAATATGGAAGACCAAACTGAACAAAGCGATGAATCCGGCGCCGGCCAAAATGATGAACCTGATGCTGATACAAAGCCTTCCGATGTTCCGGAAAATGAAGCTGTAGAGAACGAAACAACATCATCTGCAAATAATGTAGAGGAGATATAAAATGGTTGCACCCTTTATACGCAGGAAAAAAAGGGCCGGTGGTAACAGAAAAAAGAGAGTATTTCATCGTCGCAAAGTTTGTCGTTTCTGTGCTGATACCAGTCTGATTATAAATTACAAAGATGTAAAATCACTTCGGTATTTTACATCAGAGCGTGGCAAGATCATTCCAAGGCGCATATCCGGAACATGTGCAAAACACCAGCGTGCCTTGACTCATGCAATTAAGCGTGCACGTACAATTGCGCTTTTGCCTTTCGTGGGCACAATGGACTACAGTTAACAACAGGCTGCCTCAAAGGAGAAGAGGGTAGTGCCTCGAACCATTCAAGGTGATATCCCAAAGGATATCGTAAGCGGCATTGCGGTCACAGGCCTTATATTTGCAGTATCAGTCTATATGCCGATCATCGGGTTTTTCTGTGCTCTGTTTATCCCTTTGCCGACTCTTTTCTATCGCTCAAAACTCGGCAGAACGACCGGAGCTATAATCCCGATTATAACCATCATAACGATGGTCGCCGTTCTCGGTGGAATATCGATAGACACATTGTTCTTTGTTGAACTGCTTTTACTTGGCTTTGTCCTGAGTGAACTTATTGAACTGGATCTTTCTATTGAAAAGACAATACTATATGCATGCGGATCCGTGATATTAATAGGGATTGTCGGCTTGCTCTTTTACAGTAATATGTCAGACAAAGGAATTTATGCCCTTGTAGCAGAATATGTATCTATAAATCTCAAGCTTACATTAGAACTTTACGAAAACATGGGGGTGTCTCAGGAAAGCATCCATATGATTTCGAATTCACTGGAGAATATCGAGTATGTTCTGATTAGAATCATTCCTGCGCTTATAGTGGCTGCATTTTTTTTTGTATCCTGGACTAATCTGTTGCTTGCAAAACCGATATTTAAAAGTCGTGAGCTCTTTTACCCTTCATTCGGCTCTCTTAAGCTTTGGAAAGCACCGGAATTTCTTGTATGGGGTATCATAGGATGCGGTCTGCTTCTTCTTTTACCTGACAAAACTTTTAAAATTTTCGGCTTAAATGGCCTGTTAATCCTGATAACCATATATTTTTTTCAAGGTATTGCCATTGTATCATTCTATTTTGAGAAAAAAAGATTCCCCCGTGGACTCAGGTTTTTTTTATACAGTCTTATTGCCCTGCAGCAGGCGATACTGCTCGTTATAATAGGGCTTGGCTTCTTTGATATGTGGCTTAATTTTAGAAAATTAGAACCTAACCTGGACAAACCGGAGAAGTGACTAATAGCAACAACCAACCCATTTTGAATGGAGATTGATAATGAAAATAATATTGAAAGAAACCATTGAGTCATTAGGAATAATTGGAAGCGAAGTAACCGTAGCAGACGGTTATGCCCGTAACTACCTTTTACCCCAGAATAAGGCTGTGCTGGCCACACCTCAAAATCGTAAAATGTTGGAACAGTTTAAAGGAAAATTTGATCTCCAAATTGCAAAGGAGAAAAAATTTGCCGAGGAAATGGCCGAAAGGCTTGAAGGTGTTGTATGCACGATTGCTGCAAAAGTGAGTGATGAGGATCGTCTTTACGGCTCCATATCGACCCGAGATATTATAAATTCCCTTGCAAGCAAAAATATTGAAGTAGAAAAAAGAATGGTCTTACTTAATGAACCTATTAAAAATATTGGTACCCACAAAGTCCCTATTCGCGTTTACAAGGATGTTGAGCCTGAAATTATCATTGAAGTAGTGCCTGAATAAATGGCAGAATACCACATTTTCAGGCACCTCATACTTTTATATTTATTAATTTAACGTGTTGAGAAAGTAGAATAAAATCCTTATGGCTGAAAGTAAGTTGAAAACTGAAAAAGTCCCCTCCCTCTATCATCTTCCGCCTCAGAGCCTCGAGGCAGAAGAATCCATCTTAAGCGCAATTCTGGTAGACAACGATACCCTGCTTGAAGTCCTCGAGGTCCTCTCGCCCAAGGATTTTTACAGATCTGCGCATCAGAAAATTTTTGCCGCAATATCAGAGCTCTTTTCGAAAAGCGAACCTGTTGATCTGGTAACGTTGTCCAATATACTGAGGGAACATGACCGGCTGGAAGAGATAGGCGGGGCAACATATCTTGCAAATCTTGTGGATACCGTTCCGCTCGCTGCAAATGCACAGCATTATGCTAAAATCGTTTATGACAAAGCCTGCTTAAGGCGTCTTATTGAAAAATCAAACGAAATAACAAAACGATGTTTCGAGGATCGAGGTGATGTCGACAACGTCATCGATTTTGCTGAAAGTTCCATTTTTGAGATATCTGAAAATAAAATCAGACCGGCATTTTACCCCATCGGCGAAATAATCGAAAGCAACATTGACGCCCTTGAAGAGCGACAGGGTAACAGGGCACTGGTAACCGGTGTTGCCACAGGCTTCACCAAAATTGACGAGTTAACTGCAGGATTCCAGAAATCCGACCTTATCATTATAGCTGGACGCCCGGGTATGGGAAAAACATCTTTAGCCCTGAATATCGCAAAGCATGCAGCTGTCGGTGCCAACATTCCTGTAGCAATATTCTCTCTTGAAATGTCCAAAGAACAGCTATCCTTACGTATGCTGAGTTGCGATGCAAGAATCGATTCATCCCGTCTTAGAAGAGGATTCATATCCCAGGACGACTGGATAAAAATCACAGATACTGCGGGAGTTTTATCTCAAGCACCGATCTTTATTGATGATTCACCCAGCATTACAGCTCTAGAAATCAGGGCCAAGTCGCGTAGATTAAAGATGGAAAAAGATATTGGCCTTATCATAATTGACTATCTCCAACTCATGAAAGGCCGTATTTCGGCCGAGCGACGAGACCTCGAGATCTCGGAGATCTCACGATCTTTAAAGGCTCTGGCCAAAGAACTCGATCTTCCGGTTGTGGCACTCTCCCAGTTGAACAGAAAGCTGGAAGAACGGAGTGATAAACGTCCGCAACTTGCCGACCTGAGAGAGTCCGGAGCTCTGGAACAGGATGCCGACGTGGTTGCTTTTATTTACAGGGACGAATTATACAACAAAGATGAGAACAATCCCAATAAAGGCAAAGCAGAAATAATAGTGGCCAAACAGAGAAACGGTCCCACCGGCTTCGCCATATTGACATTCCTGGATACCTATACCCGCTTTGAAAATTACACAGCCAGAGAATAGTCTAGAATCAACATGAAAAGGCTTTTCGGAAATATCGGCGGGCTTAAGGCCGGTCAGACCCGCAGACTTGAAAATCTATACCGCCGTCGCCTTCCACCTCAATCCCTTATCACATTCGAACTTGCTCGTGATATAAGCCTGCTCTCCCATGAAATCCGTCGTCAGATAGGCCTTCTTATAAACCGGCAGGGTAAGATAGCCTATGTCATTGTGGGAGACCACCAGGGTATTGTCATTCCGGATACCAGTGAATATCGAGTGTCTCCTGGTCGTCTAAAAGGGTTGAGATGCATACACACCCATCTTAACAATGAACCCCTGACAAGAGAAGACCTCACCGATCTTGCTCTTTTAAGACTCGACATCATGGCAGCAATTACAATGACCAAGTCGGGTTACCTTCATCAGGTTCATGCGGGTTATATCTTACCAAAAAGTTCAGCCGGAAAGCCGTTTGAGATCTTGCAGCCTCTGAATCCTAATGAACTCGATATAGGATGTATAGATCTTATCCAGTCACTTGAAACAGAGCTTGCCCATGTAAAGTCTTTATTTGAAGCAGATACAAAAAAAGAAAGAGCGCTCCTTATAAGTGTCACAACGGTCTCCAGGCGTACCGCCATGGCCTCTTTGGCAGAGTTGGAAGATCTGGCTGTATCGAGTGGCATACAAGTCGCCGGAACGGTGCTTCAGCAACGTCGCAAAGTAAATACAAGATTCCTTATGGGCATGGGAAAACTTCAAGACCTGATCATTCTGGCACTTCAAAAAGGGGCAACATTAATCATTTTCGATCAGGAATTAAATCCGTCCCAAATCCGTTCGATTACCAATAAGATAGACCTGAAGGTCATCGACAGAACGCAATTGATTCTTGATATTTTTGCTCAACGGGCCAAAACAAAAGAAGGGAAACTTAAGGTCGAGCTTGCCCAGCTTAGTTATCTTCTTCCACGACTTATTACCAGGAACACGGCGATGTCACGTTTAACCGGAGGTATTGGCGGTCGTGGGCCGGGCGAAACAAAGCTGGAGATAAACCGCAGGCGGGTTCGAAACCGGATATCACGGCTGGAAAATGCGTTGTCGCTTGTAAGGAAACAGCGGAAACAGCAAAGGGCAAAGCGTAGCAAGAGAGGCCTGACTATCATTTCCATCATAGGGTATACCAATGCCGGGAAATCTACTCTGCTAAACACCCTTACAAAGAGTAATGTCCGGGCTGAAAGCAGACTTTTTGCCACATTGGACCCTTCAAGCAGGCGTCTTAAATTTCCGAAAGATATAGAGGTCATCATTACGGATACTGTGGGATTCATTAAAAACCTCCCCAAAGAGCTTATAGTTGCTTTTCGCGCAACTCTTGAAGAACTTGAAAGCGCGGACCTCCTTCTGCATGTAATAGATATCAGCAATCCTCGTTTTAAAGACCAGATCGAGTCTGTTGAAAAAATACTTGCCGACCTTAATCTGCATAATATTTCCTTGATCCGTGTTCTGAACAAAAAGGATCTCGTTGATCGAGCAACTGTTGATGAACTGACCGGGGCTCTTGGCGGAACAGCCATCTCAGCCAATGTAGAATCCACTTTACTACCCCTGATCGAAAAGATGGAGACTTTGATATATCATATGAAATATCGATCGTCAGGGCAAAACTGAGCATTTTTTAAAGGTCTCGCCTTTTTACGAATTCATCGATCATCAATCGAAAATCATCAATAATTTGTGGTTGACATTTAAAACTAAATAAATATAAAAGTTCATTCGTATCTGTTCACGAAGTAATTGAGTTAGCGGAAATTCCAATGACCGAAATTCAAAATCCCAAACAAAAAAAAACAATCACTTTTGAACCGGTTTGGAATTTTAAAAAATCCGTGAGCCGTTGTATTCATTTTTTATGGATTTGGAACTTGTAAAAAGAGTCGGTGTCGCTGCCGCTTATAAAGGCCAAAAAGTGCTTTTGTCTCATCATGGCAGGATATCCAAAGTATATAAAAAAGGTGCCATTGATCTTATTACAGAGGCGGATACCGGATCTGAAAAGGTGATCATCGAGACAATTCAGAAATCCTTTCCTGATCATACTATCCTTGCTGAAGAAAGTGGTCTGAACAAAGGTGAAGCTGATCATAAATGGATTATCGACCCTCTTGACGGTACGACAAACTTTGCACATCAGCTCGGTCTTTTCTCTATTTCCATAGCTTTTGCTTTGAACGGTGATACAGTTATCGGTGTTGTATTAAGTCCGGTAACAGGAGAGCTTTTTACCGCCGGGAAAGGAAAAGGAGCTGAACTCAATGGTCGTCCTATCAAAGTCTCTAACTCACAAACAGTTTCAGAAAGTTTGCTGGTCACAGGGTTCCCTTATAATTTAGTGGACTTTAATCCCCTATTGACCCGTTTTTCGAACTGTCTGAAAGCTTCTCAGGGGGTACGAAGACTCGGATCTGCCGCCATCGACCTTTGCTTGGTGGCCTGTGGTCGATTTGATGGGTTCTGGGAGCAAAACTTAAAGCCCTGGGATACTGCCGCCGGGGAACTGATCGCAAGAGAAGCAGGAGCAGTCATAACAGATTTTTCAAATAAACCGTTTAATATTTACAAAAAGGAGATTCTGGCGACCAACGGCAAGATTCATCAAGAAATGCTTGCATTGTTGGAGCTAACCTAAAGGATACAAAATGAAAAAGGAATTAATGAGTAAAATCTCTTTTGACGACTATCTTGGATGTTTTGGTAATTTCAACATTGATGATCAGGTCTGCAAAAGGCTTTGTGCTTTAAGGCTGCGTTGCGCCGTAGATCGCGATAAAAATACTAGGATGGAACTTTTGGAAGATCTGATATCTAATAGCGGCATGTTTAACAAAATACATTAATTTTGAGGAATTCGTAAAAAGTCAGAAAAGAGACCTTTTTATGAATTCATCAATTGAACTTAGGGGCTTCGCCCCAACTGGAATAATTGATTTATCGGTTAGCCGGTATGCCCGTTAGCCGGTTAACCGGTTCTATCTTTTCCGGGCAAACGGGCATAACGGGGGAACGGGCCAACCCATCTCATTCTATGTCCGAATTAAAAGAATAAGCCTAAGAATATCTTTATTTTCAGTGAATTATAGAATTTCCGAGATGTTTATTTAGGAAAGATTTTGCCGGGATTTAATATCCCTTTTGGATCAAAAACCTTTTTAATCCTTTTCATAAGATTAAGCTCAACGGGGCCTATTTCTTTTGCTATGTATGGAGCCTTGGTTATCCCGACCCCATGCTCGCCGGAAATCGTCCCT
>DAOVAE010000104.1 GCA_030671225.1 Desulfobacteraceae bacterium | reverse complement strand
CAGATGCCGTTCTTGATAGTTGCTCTGTGGCGTCACCGGTGGAGACTTTATTGAACGAGGGGGTTGCAATTGGAATTTTTCGTAAAAAGGGATTGGTTATATCAATATAATCGTATCCGGCCCGACACAGACCCGGCCCAAACAAAAAAGATACTATCGCAATCAAACCTATTATTTTAATGTATCGTTTCTTCATTTTAGTCTTTAAGCTTAAACTTACTTTATCCCTTCCGGGTAAAAATGTATACCGACAATCACAAAAGGCTTTCTCACCCCTGACGGATGTGGACGAACAGGATTTGACTTCATAATCGCTTTTTTGGCAGATTCATCAAAATATCTGTTTCCAGATCTTTTATCAAACCATATATCTGTTATTTCGCCGCTTGGCATGACTTTAAGCGCCAGAAGCGCCTCAAGATTTTTTTGACCTCCGGCCAGTTGTTCGGAAAAGGCCCAGTTTTTCTGAATCTGTAACGCAATTTCAATTTGATATATATCAATTAATTCCAAAATCTTTTTACTGCCGGCTCCGGACCCGCCAGGTATTCCCGAACCTTTTACGTCTTGATACTTTTTACGGTCTGTGGTCTCTGTCTTTTTTACTCGATCTTGCATACGGGCAATTGCCTTTTTGATCTCATCGGGTCTTGATTCTTCAACTTTCTTTTCAATCTTAGTTATGGCACTTTTAACCACCTTTGAAGATTTGAACGTCTTTTTTTTAAGGGATTGTTTAATCTTTTTCTTTTTGGGTGCAATAGAAATTGCTTTTGAGGACTTTTTATCCGTTTCAGAATTTTTTTTAGGAGAAATCTTAACTTCAGGAGCCTTTTTTTTTTCTGTCAACTGTTTTTCAATCTCTGCAGGCTGCTGTTTGTCCGGCAGCGATGCTTTTCCCTGAGCAGGCAATGCAACAAGGCTGACATTGATAAACGAGAGAGAGGGCTTTCTTTCCTTGGCATAGCCTGGTGCAAAGATCAAAACCACAAACAAAATCAGGTGGCATATAAAGGAAACAACAAGAGTTGGAAATAATGTCCGGCGATCATTTTCCACACCTTGGGGTAAATTATTATAAGAACGCATCCTTTGTTTCATCAGCTTTTTGTTATTTAGCCTTCTTTTTTTTGCTAATCGGCTCTGTCACCATGCCCAGTTTTTCAACTCCGGCCCCTTTTAACTCGGACATGACACGGACGACAAACCCATAAGATATTTCCTTATCAGCCCGAAGATAGACTTCCCGGTTCTCTCGACCTTTAAGAATTTTTTTCAGTTTTTCCTGGAGAAAATCGAGTGTAACCTGATAGTCGTTAATATATACCTGATTCTTATTGTTGATGGTGACGATAAGATTCTCTTTTTTTGCAACAAGTGGCTCAGAGGTTGTTTCCGGGAGTGTAACGTCTACACCTTGCATCATCATAGGTGCAGTCACCATAAAAATAACCAGAAGGACGAGCATAACATCGACAAACGGTGTTACATTAATATCAGACATAAGGCGGTCACTGTTACCCCCTTGTACCATCGAATATTCCCCCTTTTACATCATAATGTCCCGTTCAATAATATTTAAAAAATCCGCGGCAAAATTTTGCAGTTCGGATTCGATGATTCTTATCTTTTGCATAAAATGATTAAAGGCGATAACCGCCGGTATAGCGGCTGCCAGTCCGGCTGCTGTTGCAATAAGTGCTTCGGAAATTCCGGGAGCTACCACGGCAAGGCTGGCTGAACCTCTGAGACCGATACCATGAAAGGAATTCATGATACCCCACACGGTTCCGAACAAACCGATAAAAGGTGTTGTATTTCCGGTTGTGGCCAGAAAAGGTACCATTCGAGTCATGCGGGTAGTCTCAGCGTTAATGGCTCGGCGCAAGGCCCGTTTAACATTGTCGATTCCGATAAATCTGGAACTCAAAGATGCGCTTTCGGTTTCGGACGAATGTTCTGATTCTGATGTCTTTTTGCCGCCGGATCGGCTCAACTTTTTAAGTTCCACGTATCCCACGCGAAAAATCCTGGCAACGGGGCTGCCGCGAAGCAGCTTGGCTTGGGAAAAAGCATTGGAAAGATTCCTGCTTTTCCAAAAAAAATCAATAAATTCAGCTGATTCAGAAAAAGCCTTTTTGATATAGCGATATTTCAATATCATGATTGCCCATGATGTGACCGAAAAAAAGAGCAAGAGTAAAAGCACAAACTGAACCATAAGACCAGCGTTCATTATCATGTTTAATATATCTATATTTGAAGGATCCATTAAATGACTCCGTGGTTTATATCATTATAAAAATGTCTAAAAAATTCTATAACTTCAACATACAAAAGCTAATTTCTAATTTTTTAACTATATGAACCTGGTTATGGTGTCAAGAAATTTGGTTGCTTTCAAGAATGCCATTAATGTAATCGTTTGACGGCTTCGTAAAAAGTCCAACTTCTGCGTTGCGCTACATCCTTCGTCATTACAGCGTACTATAAGTACGCCTCATTCCTCAGGATTTGCGCGCCTTGAATTTGGAGCTTTTTACTTTGCCGTCGAATTTCGATTTTTTATGAGATTGTCTCGTTTGATTTTTTGAAACAAATCGATTTCAAACGAGCTTTACCCGCCTTCGGCGTGATTTTTCAGTATAAAATTAAATTTCACCTGAAGAGGTGATATTTTCAAAAAGCTAAAGTATTCTCCATCAATTTTTATGTTGCTTTTAAAATAGCTTACAAATAGACATAAAAAGCGGATGCGGGATGTTTAGATTGAATGGATTGGGGAGTTATTATGAAAAATATTGTAAATCTTCTGTTCAAAGCAAATATTTTAAAAGATATTCCAAGGTCGGGCTACCATTTTCTTGGTGCTGGAAAGGAGTCTGTGGCTGAGCATTCATTTAGCGTTTCATTTATTGCTTTTGTGATGTCTAAAATGGAGCCGGATGTTGATGCACTCAAGCTGATTGCCATGTGTCTTGTGCACGATCTTCCGGAGGCAAAGACCGGTGACCTTAACTACGTCCAGAAAAAATATGTAACCGCAGATGAAAATAAGGCCGTGGAAGATATAACCAGAAACCTGCCGTTTGGCTCGTCACTTGCCGATCTGATAAATGAATTCAATGCGGGCAGATCTTTAGAAGCAAAACTTGCACATGATGCCGATCAACTGGCATTTATCCTCGACCTAAAAGCTCTTTCAGACATTGGTTACGATCCTCCAAAAAAGTGGTTGCCGTTCGCATTAAAGCGTCTGAAAACCAAAACAGGTCAGACCCTTGCCCAAACAATTATGAAAACAGAATGGGACGCATGGTGGCTTGATAATTATGTTGACAGACCCATCATAAATAAATAAATTTTTTCATTTTCTTTGCTAATTATGACAGTCTCGTAAATAGTCGGAAAAGCGATCTTTTTGCGAGAGTTTTAAGTTCTAAGTATTTGTTAAAATAGCTAATTTTAATTGCCCAAAACCTAAAACGTGATGAATTAAACTTTTTACGAATTCATCAAATATATCGGAGGAAAAGATGAATTGGCTCACAAACACCCTCGGGACTTCGGTGGGGAAAAAGCTGATGATGGCCGTTACAGGCCTTGGGTTTTGCGGTTTTCTGGCTGGACATCTTGCCGGCAACCTGACGATTTATGCCGGAAAGGATGCTTTTAATTCGTATGCCGAGCATCTCCATTCACTGGGACCGCTATTGACTTTGGCCGAGATAGGACTTTTATTTTTTGCAGCCGTGCATATTCTGACCGGCGCCTTCCTTTTTTATCAAAATTTTAAAGCCAGGCCGGTTAGATATTCGGTCAATAAGCGTGCCGGGGGCAGAACTCTTGGATCGGCAACCATGCCGTATACCGGTTTTATTCTGCTGCTGTTTATTATTTTCCACCTGTTAAATTTTCATTTTGTGGATAAAACCAATACGACCATTTCCCAAATCGTGTCGAGTTCATTTGCAAAACCCGGATATGTATTCATTTATACTTTTGCAATGATCGTGGCGGCCATTCATGTAAGCCACGGGTTATGGAGCGCCTGCCAGACTTTAGGAGCCAATCACCCCAAATATACGCCCTTTATCAGGGGCGCAAGCATTGTATTCAGTTTGATAGTCGGGATCGGCTTTGGTTTTATTCCGGTCTATGTATCGCTATTATTTTAAGGAGATGATCTATGCAGCTTGATGCCATAATACCTGCAGGCCCTCTTGCAGACAAATGGGATAAACACCGTTTTGAACTTAAACTTGTAAATCCGGCCAATAAAAAAAAGTTTGACATCATAGTTGTGGGCACAGGTCTTGCCGGCGGTTCGGCAGCGGCATCACTGGCCGAACTCGGCTATAACGTCAAAAACTTCTGTATTCAGGACAGCCCTCGGCGCGCCCACAGCATTGCAGCCCAGGGGGGTATCAATGCAGCCAAGAATTATACCAATGAAGGCGACAGTATCTGGCGTCTTTTTTACGACACCATCAAAGGCGGTGATTTCAGAGCCAGAGAGGCCAATGTCTATCGTCTGGCCCAGGTGAGCAATAATATTATCGACCAGTGCGTGGCCCAGGGTGTGCCCTGTGCCCGGGACTACGGCGGGCTGCTTGCAAGCCGGTCCTTTGGGGGGTCCCAGGTTGCCAGAACATTTTATGCCAGAGGCCAGACCGGGCAGCAGCTTCTTCTGGGGGCTTACAGCGCATTGATGCGACAGGTTGCAGACGGCCAGGTTACCATGTTTCCTCGCCGTGAAATGCTCGATATAGTGATTATCAATGGGCAGGCCAGGGGAATTGTTGTCAGAAATCTGATTACCGGGGAAATCGAAACCCATGCTGCCCACGCGGTTGTTTTATGCACCGGCGGTTATGGCAATGTGTTCTTTTTATCTACAAACGCTATGGCATCCAATGTTTCGGCGACATTTAGAGCCTATAAAAAAGGTGCAGGGTTTGCCAACCCCTGTTTTACCCAGATTCATCCTACCTGTATACCGGTGCACGGAACCTATCAGTCCAAACTGACCTTGATGAGTGAAAGTTTGAGAAACGACGGCAGGGTTTGGGTTCCTAAAAATCCGGGGGACAAACGTCCGCCCGGCCAGAT
>DAOVAE010000057.1 GCA_030671225.1 Desulfobacteraceae bacterium | reverse complement strand
AGGGACGGTAGCAAGGAGAACCAGGTCCTTTCGTTCTCTGCAAAAAGTAAGTATGGAGACCATACGGTTGCTTGGGTCAAAGATCGGCCAGAAACACTGGAAGGTTTTACCTCCCGGATGAAAACAGGTATGGGCCAGCTTTACGTCACTGTGACCGAGCATGAGGGTGAACCCTTTGAGGTGTTTGCCACAATCGGTAAATCGGGACGATCCACAACTGCCAAGACCGAAGCAATTGGCAGGCTTGCTTCACTTGCCTTAAGATCCGGGGTGAAAGTGGGAAATGTTATAGAACAATTAAAAGGTATCGGTGGCGAGCATCCTGTATTTCAAAATGGTGGTCTGGTTCTGTCAATACCGGATGCCATTGGCAGGGTACTTGAGAAAAGATATTTGAGTGACGGCTCACATATGAAGAGTAAATATGGTAACAGCCTCCTCGGAGAAATCTGCCCGGATTGCGGTCAGACCATCAGCTTTGAAGAAGGATGTATTATTTGCCACTTTTGCGGTTTTACCAAATGTGGATAGCCCGAACTATGTTATGCTTATCGATAAAAAACCTTTTTTTAGAAAAGTTATCGTTCCCTGGTATGACTCTGAAACAGCATGTCTGACTTTGATTGTCTTCATGTTCCTTGTTTGTCTGTTTGGTTTTGCAGGGATTTCAGCAGCGCGTGAAAATGTAGAATATAATCAGTATATATGGATCGCTGTTCTGCTTGTGGTATTGAGCGGAGTGGTCATCATTTCCACAACAATCCGTCTGATCAAGAGATTTACCTCCCGACATTCGAAATAGTTGCCAGAACATATAGCTTGTCGGTCACCAGAAACAGCCCCACAACAATTAACAGGACACCAGCCACCGCGTTAACGTACTTTATAGCCCGGGAGGCTTTTTTGATAAATATTAGAAGGAAATTGATAAAAATCGACATGATAACAAAAGGAATGGCCAGTCCTGCAGAGTATACGCTAAGAAGCAAAATTCCCTGACTGACAGTATCCTGGCTGCCGGCAATAATAAGTATCGATCCTAACAAGGGGCCTATACAGGGGCTCCACCCGGCCGCGAAGGCCATACCGACAATAAATGTTCCTAAAAAATGTAAGGGCTTCTTTTCCATGTGTATCCGCTTTTCAGAATCAAGGCTGCGGATACGGATCACACCTGTTAAATGGAAACCAAGTAGAATAATCAATATCCCGCCTATAATTCTGATATATTCCCTGTATTCGTAAATTAAGCCGCCAAAGTAAGAGGCTGATGCGCCCAAAAGGATGAAAACAAATGAAAAACCAAGAACAAATAATACGGTTGAAAGAACAACTTTTTTCCTGATTTTCGAATTATAGTCTTCGGTAAGTTGTTCTAAGGAAAAACCTGTAATAAAGGTAAAATAGGCAGGTATCAGCGGCAGTATGCACGGTGAAAAGAAAGAGAGAAGCCCTGCAAGAAAGGCTGCTGGAAATGACATGGTTTCGGTGAGCATGATTCTTTATATTATCCTCCCACAATCATTGGAATCAAAAACACATCTGAATTGTCAGGAATCAGGGTTTTTTCAAAAAAAGGCCTTGAAACGTGCTTATCATTGATGCGTACAACAACATAGTGGTCTGAATCGCTCAAGACCTTGAGCAGATCTGCAACTGTCATCCCCTCGCGCCAGGAAACCTTTTTTCCATTGACCCGGATCATTATTCGGCCCCGTGGGCCTTGAGTAATTCCAGAACCTCGGGAAAGTCAATCCCAAGCCGCTTTACGGTTTCCATCGTCGGGATGCCGTTGTCGGTCCATCCTCGGCGTTCATATACCGCATCCTTAAGTTTTTCGTAAAGTTCTTCGCGGACATTACGCAGCATCGCATTTTTTTCTTCTGTAGATTTGCCCGTAATATCGACTTTGTGTTTTTCAGTAAGCTGTTTGTCGTAACGCTCTCGTCGTGATTCATATTCAACGAGTTTGACCGGGCCGGCTGCGCGGTAGGGGATGTTGTCATGCTCGCGTTGTCCAAAGCCCATTTTCAGGTTGAAGATGCGCTGGAAATTGTATACGGCTTCACTCATACTAATAAGGCCGTCAGGATTTATCTGTTTTCCAGTAACCGTACTGTAATACTCCGCATACCACTCTACGTGTTTCACGACTTTTGCAGGCTCAGGCATGTCCTTATTGTCTTCAGGTATAACATCGTTCCAGGGAAGTTTGCACAATCCGCACAAACCGAACCATGTTCGGAACATGGGGAACCAGTGCAGCGCCTCGGCCTTCTGCTCAAAGGTCGGCATAAAGTTATGCACCATATCGAGAAAAATCAGCCATGCCTCATCATGTTGGGGGCCCTTAAGTGCCAGGCCGTAGCCGCCCTGCTGGGCAAGCGACTCTTTAGAGATATACTCGGAAAATTCAAGCCCTTTTGCTTCCATACCGATATCCTGCATTATGTCGGGATCGGCGCCATAGTCTCTGGCGAAAATTGTTTTCATCTCGCGAACGCCCCGCCCAACAACTTTGCCAAAACCTTCTCCTCTGGCCATTTGATGAAGGACCTCAAGTGCTGACAGGCGGTTGCCGAATGAAAGGTTCATTCCTCCAGTATGACTTTCATTAATCAAGCCCATCTCAAAGCACTCCATGGCAAAGGCCGTAGCGGTGCCAACTGAAATCGTGTCTAGACCATAGGTGTCACAGTAAAAATTCATCTCAACTACAACATGCGGGTCAAAAATGCCCAAATTTGAGCCGCAGCCCGCGATAGTTTCATACTCGGGTCCATCTACAAAAACTTTGGTTCCCTTATAGGGTCCAGTGAGCGGAACAAAGTCTTTGACGCCATGTGAACAGGCAAGTGTACACCCCATCCAGCATCCGTCATAGCCGGGGTCAAAAATGCGTCTGTAAACCTCCTGGCCGAGATTGACTGCTTCAGGGTGCCGGCCGTACTGGAAATTATTGACAGGTAGCAGGTCAAAGTCATTCATAATTGTAACAAGGTGGGTTGTGCCGATTTTCGCCATTTCATTTTGTTTTGGATCAAGTTCGACAATTTCCCGGGAATGTTTTCTCCCGATTTTTTTTAATTCGGACACATCTGCAGGATTATTTGTGTTAACTGAAACTGTGTCCCAGCGTGCCACAATTGCTTTTATACCTTTATCAGCAAAAACGCTGCCGATTCCCCCGCGTCCGGCCTGCTTATATCTGGCCCGCTTTCGTTTCAGATCGTACCATGTAAAGTTCAAGCATCCGATCAGCGAATTCTTGGCTCCGGGGCCTGTGGAAACCACCGAAATATTGCGGGGTTTCCCCTTGCCGAAGTGTTCGGTTAAGATCGCTGAAAGATCATATGATTCCACCGGCAATCCGAATGTTTCTAAAATCTGAATATTCCCGTCAATGCCATCAATAAATATTATAACATCTCGTGTTGTTTTTCCACTGACTTCCATGGCATCAAAACCGGAAAACTTAAGATAAGGGCCAAAATATCCCCCCACATTGGAGTCTATCACAGTTCCCGTTAAGGGAGAAATGGTGGTTACTATGCTTTTCCCTGAACCGGGATATATGGGTGTTCCTCCCATGGGGCCTGAGGCGATACATATTGCGTTCTCAGGATCATTCCATTTTGTTGTGCTTTTGACTGCATTCCAGAGCAGCCAGAGATCAAAGCCTTTGCCGCCAATAAAGACATCTTTCATTTTGTCCGTAACCGGCTTTATTGAAATATCAGAATCAGAAATATCGATGCTGAGTGTTTGGTTGGCATAACCTTTTTCAATGGCAGGTTTGTCATAATCGAATGTCTTAATCGTTTCCATTTTAATTTCAGTCATAATGTCAACCTCTTATGATTTTTATTTGTAACTTCTCAATAATTTATTGGAGTCCACTGGTGATAAAATTTATATTTTATTATCAGTGGGCGGAGCGACTTTATAATCTATACTCCAGAACTTATTGAGGAGTTACTTTTGTTTCAACTCTTCGTTTGAAAAGTTTTTAATCATAATCCCTCCCAGTTCCTTAGAACGCGCTGTGGCGACCTCCACGGCATTGATCAGGGTTGTTCGAAGTCCGCCCTTTTCCAGGGCATGAATGCCGGCAATTGCAGTTCCACCTGGAGAGGTAACCATATCCTTTAATCTTCCGGGATGTTCTTTTGTCTCTATCAATAATTTTGCGGCTCCCAATAACGTTTGGTTAGATAGAAAAAGAGCATCCTCCCTTGATAGACCTACCTTAACTCCGGCATCAGCCAGGGCATCGACAATTAAAAATATATAGGCGGGTCCGCTGCCGCTTAATCCTGTGATGGCATCCATGAGAATATTCTCTTTAATAAAGATGCTTTTACCCATGGAATCGAAGATGGCCATCGCCAGTTTGACGTCATCCTCTGTGGCATTTTGCCCGGCTGCAAGGACCGAAGCACTCTCCTTAACAAATGCAGCGATGTTGGGCATGACCCGGATAAGGCGCAATTCTTTTTTAAGAAAGGACTCTATTGCGGCCAAAGGTACGCCGGCTGCAATTGAAATAATAAGCTTGGACATATCCAGGCATGAAGCTGTTTCCCTCAACACTGAAGCGATGATCTGGGGTTTAACCGCATAGATAACAATTTCCGATGCCTCCACCGCCTCTGTGTTATTTTTCATTGTAACGACCCCATACTTATCTTTGACGGATTTGATCTTATCGTCTCGAACATCCGTGCAGATGATATGTTCAGGGCTGGTTGATCCCGAAGAAATGAGCCCGCTGACAAGGGCTTCCCCCATATTCCCTGTTCCGATTATGCTGATCTTCTTGTCTTTTAACATGAATTCTATTCCCCCTTAATGCCATGATGTAATTTGCTTTACCAGTTAAATTACTACTAATATAATAAAACGATTCAAAGTAAAATGTATTTTTATCGTTTGGATATTGAATATGTCAATGATTTTACGTGAAATATCTTGACTTATTTTTTAGAAATAATTAAATTAAAGGTTTATAAACTTTCTTTTAAGCAAGAAAAGTTGATGGTTTAGCAAAAAGATTTTTTACGAGTGCGTCAAAAGTATCTTACATATAAAATCAAGAACAGAAGAGATCTAAATTAATATGTTTGTCATCGGCAATTTTTTAAAGGCTGTTGCAGTGGTTCTTCACTATGTACTCAATTTTTACATGTGGATCATTATAGCACGGGCAGTGCTTTCCTGGGTTAATCCCGATCCCTATAATCCGATCGTTAATTTTATCCATAATGTTACAGAACCGGTCCTCTATCGCATTCGAATAATCGCATTTCGCATAAGATTACCTGTTAACTTTGGCGGCATCGACTTTTCTCCAATTATTGTTATTCTGTGCATAATATTTTTGGACCTCTTTGTTGTGGACAGCCTTTCCCAATTGTCCCAGACTCTTATGTAACACAAAAAAGAGAGGTGATATATCATGAAACTCACACCATTTGAAATTCAACAGCAGCAGTTTAAAAAAAGATTTAGGGGTTTTGATGTCCGGGAGGTGGAGACGTTTCTCGAACAAATGGCAGATGCCTTTGAGTCACTGCAGAGAGAAAACGAAAGTTTGTGTGAAGAAATCAACAAGCTCGAACATGAAAGCCAGGGATATAAGCAGCGCGAAGAAACTTTTAAGCGTGCAATGCTCAATTCCCAGAAAGTTTTGGAGCAGATGAAACAAAATGCCCAGAAATCGGCTGAATTGGTCATTGCTGACTCCGAAGTACAGGCGGAAAAAATCCTCAACAGAGCGAATAACAGGATGGTTCATATTCAGGGAGATATTGCGGAATTAAGGCGGCAGCGCATGCAAATCGAAGTCCAGATCCGTTCAATTATTGAAAGCCATACCAAACTCCTTGAAATAAGCGAAGATGAGGCCAAAACCATGGACGTTGAAGATGCAAAGTTGGAATTGTTTAAAAAAGCTAAATAGATTGGGAGCTTGAGATGGCGAAGATAGATGCTTTTTTCAAATTGATGAATGACCAGGGTGCTTCAGACCTTCATCTCGTATCCGGGCAGCCGCCGGCGCTCAGAATAAGGGGCGATATGGAAAGGATCAAATATAAGGTCTTAGAAAATGATGAACTTAAAGCCATGCTTTATGAAATTGCCCCCGAACACAAGGTCAAGACGTTTGAAGAAACCGGAGATATTGATTTCGGATATGAAATACCAGGTATTGCCAGGTACCGGGCAAATTTCTTTATGCAGAAATATGGTGTGGCTGCGGTTTTCAGGCAAATTCCCGAGCATATAATGTCCGCCGAGGAGCTTGGCCTTCCTACTGTAGTTTCCAAGCTGGCCACACTTCCAAGGGGCCTGGTACTGGTGACAGGACCAACAGGGAGCGGCAAATCTACTACTTTGGCCGCAATAATTGATGTGGCAAACCGTAATCGCAAGGATCATATCATCACCGTCGAAGACCCCATCGAATTTGTACACGAGAGTAAGGGTTGCATTATAAACCACCGTGAAGTCGGCCTCCATACCAAGTCATTTAGTGCGGCTTTAAAAGGTGCGCTGCGGGAGGATCCGGATATTATCCTGGTGGGTGAGATGAGGGATCTGGAGACCATATCACTTGCCGTAGAAGCCAGTGCCACCGGACACCTTGTTTTTGCCACCCTGCACACAACGAGTGCACCAAAAACCGTTGATCGTGTTATCGAGGTTTTCCCTGCAAGTGAGCAAGCCCAGATCCGATCTACTCTAGCTGACGGAATCCGGGCCGTAATAGCACAGGTCCTGTTTAAAAGGGTCGACAAAAAGGACCGCTGTGTTGCCCTGGAGATAATGATTGCAAATCCCGCGGTTCGGAATCTAATCAGAGAATCAAAAACCCACCAGATCCCTTCCATGATCCAGACCGGGAGGAAATACGGTATGCAGCTTCTGGATGATGCCATTATGGAGCTGCTGGATAAGGGATGGATAAGTGCTGATGAAGCCTATACCAAGGCGAATGACAAGGGTAAATTCAGGCCTTTTTTGA
>DAOVAE010000141.1 GCA_030671225.1 Desulfobacteraceae bacterium | reverse complement strand
TGAAAATCAATAAGTAAAATGCAACCGTCTTGTTTCAGAACCCGAATCATCTCTTTCATTACGGAGGGGCGTATAGAACCAGGCATCTCGTGCAAAGTCAGCATTGCCATAACTATATCGAAGGATCTGTCTGAATAGGGTATTTGCGATGCATCTGCTACTTGAAATTCTGCTCCATCACCAAGTTTCCTGCGAGCTTCTTCTATCATTGCAGGGGATAAGTCTAATCCATGTACCTCGCATCCCGCTCTATGGTAAAGATCTAGATTCGTCCCAGTTCCACATCCAACCTCAAGGACACGCATCCCTTTCTTGAGAAGAGACATCTTCAAGCCTATCTTTCTTATTGCAATATTGAATGGTTCAACCCAAGTATCGTAATATTTTGCAGTCTTCTTGTACGGATCTTTGCTCATTTTATTTTGCCCTGAAAAACCTGGTCCTTCCCCGCAAAGCAAACAATCTTGAAAATTTCTTAAAAAAGTTAGGTGTTGGTTTTGATGAAAATAATATTTGAATTTATGTATTAGCTTTTTCAGTATAAAATGAAATTATATATGAAGCGGTAATATTTTCAAAATCTAAAGTGTTATCTCAAATGTTTTATATTCACATATTCAGCAGTGGGTCAAGCCTGCCTGTCACAGGGTAAACGCATTTGATTTCGGTGCAGCGTAGCGACGGCGTGTTTCTCTTGGAAATCGACTGACTTTTTAAAGGGCTTTAGTACGCGTTAGCCAGAGCCGAATGAAATTATGACTTAAAAAATCAATGGGTTAATTTAGCGACGAATTGTTCTTAATAACTCTGGCGCGGCTCGGGCTTACGGGTACTTAAGCACAAGTTTCAGTCGGTTGGAAAGAGATATACGCCGTCGTGGAGCGTAATCCCTGTATTGGGATTCAAATGCGTTTACCCTGCTGCCCGTAAAACCAGCTCTTGACCTTGTTTGAGAAAATATTATAATTGTTGTAATAGTTGAGTTCTTTGAAACAAATCGACTTCAAACGAGCTTCGGGTATGATTAAATTTTATGCTGGAAACTGTTTGACCCGCCTGCCACGTAAGGCACGAGCGGGCAGGGTGGATTAGGGATCGTTATGAAAGAACCTTAAGCGATTTGATTTAAGAAAGAAACACCCTCTTAAAATAAAAACCTTTATTAATAGTCCGGACAGGTTCTTTCATTACGAGCCGTTATCCACGAGTTTTTTCAGGAAAAAATTTAATTATACCTGAAGCGGCAATATTTTAAAAAAGCTAAAATGTTATTATAATTGTTGTAATAGAACTTTAAATCTGCATTTGCTTTTATCGAAAGAGATAAAAAATGTTTTTTCGTCCTGTTCTTTTCTTGCTCTCTTTTTTGATTATCCAGTTGCACTCATCAACATGTGTGGGAGAAAAGCTTCCGGTCATTGTCAGCATATTTCCGGTTGGCGACATGGTACAGCAGGTTGGAGGAGAGCATGTCGATGTTACCTTTATTCTTCCGCCAGGGGCCAGTCCCCATACATTCGCACCCAGACCGAGCCTTGTAAAAAAAATAGCCTCGGCACGCATTTTCTTCATGATCGGCGCCGGGCTGGAATTCTGGGCCGAAAAATTTATCAGTCAGGCCGAGTCTCACCTGACGACGGTTGTACTGTCCAAAGGAGTTTCGCTGATACATTCGACAGGACACCATCATGACAGGTCAGACGTTTCATACCATAAATCTGAAGCTGCCAATCCCCATATTTGGCTCGATCCTGAAATCTCTAAATCTATGGTCTCTAAAATTGTGTCCGCATTAATTCAGACTGATCAAAAGCATTTAAAGTATTATAAAGAGCAAGGCCAAAGGTACATGGACGAACTGGACAAACTCGACCGTCTGATCAAAACCACAGTGGCAAGATTCAAAATCAAAAAATACGTCTCCTTTCACGCTTCATTGGATTACTTTGCCAGGCGTTACGGCCTTGAATCCGCCGGTGTTATCGAAGCAGCTCCGGGCCGGAATCCAACACCGATGCAGATAATAAATATTGTGGCCATGATAAAAAAACATCGCATACGCGCTGTTTTTAGTGAACCACAGCTCAACCCAAGGGCCGCAGAGATCATAGCAAAAGAAGCTGATGTTAAAGTGCTTCTGCTCGACCCCATGGGTAATCCCCGTTTAAAAGCACGCAGCACCTATATTGACCTGATGAGATACAACCTTAATGTTTTGCAGGAGGCCATGGAATGAGAAATTCGGTCATAGATATTGCAGACCAAAAGGAAGCCCTCGTGGACCTTAATGATGTCTGGGTTGCATACGACGGAAAATGGGTATTAAAATCAATATATTTCAAGTGCTATGCCGGCGAAATTTCTGGTATCGTCGGTCCCAATGGAGGAGGGAAGACGACTCTGTTGAATGTTATTATGGGACTTTTGCGCCCGCAAAAAGGGACGGTTCTATTATTCGGACGCAAGCCGGGTAAACGAGGGAGGCTGGAGGTTGGGTACCTTCCCCAGATTTCCCATGCCCAGGAATCATTTCCTGTTACTGTGCTGGATGTTGTCCTGATGGGCCTTTATAACCGCATAGGTTTTTTTCATCGCCCCGACCGGAATAACAAAGAGGTCGCCATAAACCTCCTTGCTGAGGTCAATATGGCCGATCATGCCGAAAGACCCTTTGGTGTGCTTTCAGGCGGACAGCAACAACGGGTGAATATCGCTCGGGCGCTTGCTTCCGAACCCAAGCTTCTGGTTCTTGATGAGCCTTCAACCGGGATCGACAGCGTAGCCCAGGAAGACTTTTATGAATTACTGGCAAAGCTCAGAGATGAACAGGGCATTTCAGTGATCATGGTGTCCCACGATATTGGGGTCATCACATCTCATGCTGATCAGATTGCATGCTTGAATGTGCAGCTTCACTATCATGGTGAACCTGACTCCTGTTTTTCACCCGAAATATCAGAAAAAGTTTTTGGGAAAGACCTTAAAGTTATTGTTCACGACTCAAAATGTGCAACCTGTTATCATAGGCATCAAGACCATGATTGACGGCTTCGTAAAAAGTCCAACTTCTGCGTAGCGCTGCATCCTTCGTCATTGCAGCGTACTATAAGTACGCCTCATTCCTCAGGATTTGGGCGCCTTGAATTTGGAGCTTTTTACTTTGCCGTCGATTTTGATTTTTTACGAGACCATCATGATTGAAATTTTTAGATTTGAATTTATGCAAAATGCCTTTTTGGCCGGAATAATACTCAGCCTGGTTTTGGCCGTTGTTTCATTTTTTGTTGTCCTGCGCCGCCTTTCTTTTATCGGTGTGGGGGTGGCACACTCGGCTTTCGGCGGTGTTGCCCTGGGGGCACTGCTTGGCATATCCCCGACAATTACAGCTATCGCTTTTGCCGTGGTTGTAGCCAATGCCATAGGTTACATCGGAGAACACGGCAAAATAAGCACGGATACAGCCATCGGCATCTTTTTCTCTCTCGCGATGGCACTTGGTGTTATATTTATCGGCATGTCGGATCAATACAATGTGGATCTTTTCGGGTATCTTTTCGGAAACATTCTCGCAATTACCAGGCAGGATCTGATTATCATTGCTGTACTCGGTGGGCTGGTGATAATATCCGTGGTTCTGTTTTTCAAGGAGTTGCTGTTTGTTGCCTATGACCGGGAAGTTGCTTTTGTCAGTGGAATGCCCGTCGTTTTTCTCGATCATTTTTTCCTGACCATCCTGGCCCTTTCTGTTGTCATCAGTATGAAAATT
>DAOVAE010000054.1 GCA_030671225.1 Desulfobacteraceae bacterium | reverse complement strand
ACTAAAAGATGGCGCATGAGCAAAATAGTCGAAAAAGCTGTTTGATTATATAAGGGAAGTTAAGAAGATGATTCAAGCGGAGACGAGATTGACCGTGGCAGACAATTCAGGAGCCAAGATATTGTATTGCATAAAAGTTCTTGGAGGGTCCCGTAGAAGGTATGCAAGTGTTGGCGACGTTATTGTTGTATCTGTTAAAGAAGCCATACCGAATACTAAGGTCAAAAAAGGGGATGTGTTGAAGGCAGTTGTGGTTCGCACCAAAAAGGAAATTAGAAGACTGGATGGATCATATATAAGATTTGATGATAATTCAGCCGTATTAATTACACAAACCAAAGAACCAGTGGGCACCCGCATATTTGGTCCAGTGGCAAGGGAACTGCGAGCCAAAAGGTTTATGAAAATTATTTCTCTGGCTCCGGAGGTATTATAGTCGCCGGTTAATGGCTACGGGCACCAAGTTATCAGCAATCAGTTAAAAATGAAAAGTGATCAATGGCCAAAAACTTCAAAGAGCTAAAGTGTTCCAAGTTTTGAAACGTTACGGATTTTCGGAGAAGTGATTCATGGTTCAAAATAAATGTCATATAAAGAAAGACGACAAAGTAAAAGTTATTTCCGGTAAGGACAAAGGAAAGATAGGCAAGGTCCTGAGTATAGAAAGGAAGAATAGCCGGCTTATTATTGAAAATATCAACATAGTAAAACGACATACAAGGCCTAGTGCCAGTCACAGACAGGGCGGAATTGTCGAAAGTGAAGCTCCTGTTCATTGGTCCAAAGTTATGTTGATGTGTAGCAAATGTGTGACACCGGTACGTATAAAAATGAAGCGTCTCGAGGATGGGAAAAAAGTGCGTACCTGCAGGAAATGTGACGAAATCATAGATTCTTAGGATTAATGTGTTATTTTTGAGCGTGTCCCTAATGCCGTGTGACGGAGGAAGTGAATGTCACAGTTAAAACTTTACTATAATAAAGAAGTTGTTCCCAGTCTGATCAAAAAATTTAAGTACAAAAACATAATGCAGGTTCCGAAACTTGAAAAAATAGTTTTGAATATAGGGCTGGGTGAAGCGATTCAAAATATCAAACTGCTCGATTCAGCTTCAGAGGATCTTAAGATAATAGCGGGCCAGCGGCCGGTTGTTACCCGTGCCAAAAAGTCTATAGCGGCGTTTAAGTTGAGGGAAGGGATGCCCATAGGCTGTATGGTTACGCTTCGCCGCGACCGCATGTATGATTTTTATTACAAGCTGGTGAATATAACGCTGCCTCGTGTTCGTGACTTCAGAGGTCTTTCTGGGAAAGCGCTTGATGGCCATGGTAATTATACTCTGGGAATCAAAGAACATATTATTTTTCCGGAAATCGATTACGATAAAATTGATAAAATTAAAGGACTTAATATCTCTATAGTTACGACTGCTAAGACTGATGAAGAGGGTAAAGAACTCTTGAGGCTGTTAGGAATGCCGTTTCTCAATTGAAGAATGAAGGATGAGTATAGAAGGTTGAAGCTTTAATGAATGTTCAATCTTCAATAGTCCATTTAAAGGGGGAGGAAGATTTGGCAAAAAAAGCTCTTAGAATGAAGGCAATGAGAGAACCCAAATTTAAAGTGAGGCGGTACAACCGTTGTCCGATTTGCGGCAGGCCTAGAGGCTTTTTAAGGAAATTTGGAATTTGCCGTATTTGTTTTCGGAACCTTGCTTCACAAGGCAAGCTCCCCGGTGTAGTGAAATCAAGCTGGTAATAGTTTACAATAGATTTTAAGTGTTAAGTTTTAGGTTTTAAGTGGGCCGGGACTTCATTCATATTCTTAAAACTTACAACCTATAACATAAAACGATTACAATAACGGAGAAAACCATGGCGATGAGTGATCCAATTTCGGACATGCTGACTCGAATCAGGAATGCCGGCAAAGCAAAGTTCAACAGTGTCGATATCCCCGGGTCAAAGCTAAAAACCGAATTGGCCAGAGTATTAAAGGATGAAGGGTTTATAAGGAACTATAAATTCATTAAAGATAATAAGCAGGGGATATTGCGTGTCTATCTTAAGTATGATGAAAAACAGACCAATGCAGCTTACGGGCTTGAACGTATCAGTAAACCGAGCAGACGTGTTTATGTAAAGAGTAAGGACATAAAGCCGGTTTTGAGCGGTATGGGAATTGCGATTTTGTCGACATCAAAGGGGATAATGACGGATAAAAAGGCCAGGTCCGAAAACGTGGGGGGCGAGATTCTCTGCAATGTTTGGTAGGTTTGTTGTTTTTCATTGGTAAAGTATTAAAAAGGCTAATGACCGATGATAAAAGGAAGTAATCAATGTCAAGAGTAGGCAAAACACCGATACCGATACCTGATAATATTAAAATAAAATATAAAGACAGGGTAATTACAGTAGAATCTGGAAAAGGGACCCTTGAAAGATCAGTCCATCCTGCCGTTGATCTTAAGATAGAAGACGGGATGATAAAGGTGAATGTTGTTAAAGATGACAGGAACAGCCAGGCTTTGCGTGGACTTACTCGCAGCCTTGTAGCCAATATGGTTACCGGAGTGACCAAAGGGTTTGAAAGGGTTCTTGAAATCCATGGGATCGGCTATCGTGCGATACTTAATGGTAACCGTATCGAATTTAATATAGGGTACTCACATCCTGTCAATTTTGATCTTCCTGAGGGTGTTTCAGCCACAATTGACAAGAGAAATGTTATAAAGCTTTCCGGCATCGACAAAGAATTGCTGGGGCATACTGCTGCATCCATCAGGCGATTGAGACCTCCGGAACGGTATAAGGGTAAAGGGATAAAGTATGCCGAGGAGCACATTCAGCGCAAGGCTGGAAAAACAGGAGTTAAAGTAGTATAAGGATATCAAAGATGGGCGCGTTGAATTCAAAAAAAAGAGCACGTTTAAAGAGAAAAAAAAGGATCAGAAAGAATCTGGCCGGCACTCAGCAAAGACCCAGGTTGAGTGTTTTCCGTAGCTCAAAACATACTTACGCCCAGGTCATTGATGATGGGCATGGGCATACTCTGGCGGCTGCATCAAGTTTGGAAAAAATTGTGAAAGAACAACCCGAATTCGAAAGCAAGATCACTGTGGCAAATTTTGTCGGAAAACTTTTAGGCGAACGGGCCATAAAAAGAGGTATAAAAAAGATTGTTTTTGACCGTAACGGGTTTTTATATCACGGGCGGGTTAAAGCTGTATCTGATGGTGCGCGTGAAGCCGGCCTTGAATTTTAGGGGTTGTGACTTACGAATTAATTTAAATAATGGGCGAAGGAGGCTGATCTTTGTTCAAACAGGATAAAGACGAAAATCAATTAATCGACAAGGTAGTTTATATTAACCGGGTTGCAAAAGTTGTCAAAGGTGGCCGCAGGTTTAGCTTCAGTGCTATAGTTGTGGTCGGCGATGGTGAAGGAAGTGTTGGTTGTGGGCTTGGGAAAGCCGGCGAGGTGCCGGAGGCGATTCGTAAAGGCATAGAAAAAGCGAAAAAAAATATGGCCCGGGTATCTTTGGTTGATGGAACTATACCTTACGCTGTTATCGGAAAATTCGGTGCGGGACGAGTGCTGTTAAAACCTGCTTCCGAAGGCACGGGTCTTATTGCAGGCGGTGCTGTTCGAGCGGTACTTGAAGCTGTAGGCGTTCAGAACATTCTTACAAAATGTATGGGATCACATAATCCTCACAACGTCGTTAAAGCCACCATTGAAGGACTTAGCCGATTACAGAGCCGTGAACAGGTGGCTGCTAGACGTGGTATAGGAGTGGAAGACCTTTAGAATTGAAGATTGAAGAATGACAATTGACGATTAGAAATGCTAAGAGCTATTAAAATCAATATACCATCGGCAATTGTAATTTAGAAGGAATCATAAATGTCCGGGATATTAAAAGTAACTCTTATTAAAAGTATGATTGGAAGGCCGGAAAAGCATCGCAGGGTACTGCGTGGCATGGGACTGACAAAGCTTAACAAAACTGTTGAACTTAAGGATACTCCTTCCATTCGGGGAATGGCTAACACCGTGTCGCACCTGGTTAAGGTTGAGGAGAAGATTGATGAAGCTAAATGAATTGTCACCACCAAAAGGATCACGCAAAACCCGAAAACGTCTGGGGCGAGGTGTCGGATCCGGTAAAGGCAAAACAGCCGGTAGAGGAACAAAGGGTCAAAACAGCCGTTCCGGCGGTGGAGTAAGGCACGGTTTTGAGGGCGGACAGATGCCTCTTCATCGCCGTCTTCCCAAACGTGGTTTTACAAATATTTTTAAAAAGAAGATAGCAGTGATTAATGTCTTTGATCTGACAAAATTTGAAAGCGGTAGTGTTGTTGATGAAGCGGCACTTATTAGGGCCGGTCTTGTTAAAGGGAGAAGAGACGGTATTAAGCTTCTTGGTCACGGCCAGATAAAAATTCCTCTTACAATAAAAGTTAATGCGGTCAGCAAAGATGCCAGGGAAAAAATCATCGAAGCCGGTGGAAATGTAAAGGTTTTATAACATGATTGGCGGCGGGTTCGGCAATATATTTAAAATACCTGAACTAAAGAAAAGGATTTTATTCACCTTAGCACTTCTTGTTGTCTACCGTATCGGCGTGCATGTTCCAACCCCGGGTATAGATAGCCTTGCTCTGGCTTCATTTTTTGCGCGGGCAAAAGGGACTTTGCTCGGTCTTTTTGATATGTTTTCGGGTGGCGCATTAGAGCGGCTTTCTGTTTTTGCTCTCGGGATTATGCCCTATATCAGTGCGTCGATTATTTTGCAGCTTTTAACCGTAACAATACCGCATCTTGAACGGTTGTCAAAGGAAGGTGAGCAGGGACGCAAAAAAATTACTCAGTACACACGCTACGGTACTATCTTGTTAAGTGTCATCCAGGGATTTGGCATTAGTATCGGCCTTGAGAGCATGAGTTCCCCTGGCGGTGCGCCGGTGGTGATACATCCGGGTTGGGAATTCAGGATCATGACTGTTATGACCCTGACGGCAGGAACAGCGTTTATTATGTGGCTGGGTGAACAGATTACCGAACGTGGAATCGGCAACGGCATTTCGTTAATTATCTTCGCCGGTATTATTGTCCGGATGCCGAATGCAATCGGAAACACGTTCCGTCTCCTATCAACAGGTGAAATGGGAATATTTCCCGTGCTCATTTTACTCGTGCTGATGATACTTGTGGTGGCTTTTATTATCTATATGGAGCAGGGTCAGCGGAGGATACCTGTTCAATATGCCAAAAGGGTTGTTGGTCGCAAGATGTATGGCGGCCAGAGTACGCATCTGCCATTAAAGGTAAATACATCCGGAGTTATACCACCGATTTTCGCTTCATCAATTATAATGTTTCCGGCGACTCTGGCCAGTTTCATAACTATTCCGTGGATGCAGAGTGTGGCTTCGGCAGTGAGACCGGGCAATGTGGTGTATGAATCTTTATATGTCGGGTTTATATTCTTTTTCTGTTACTTTTATACCGCCGTTACTTTTAATCCTGCTGATGTCGCCGATAATATGAAAAAACAGGGTGGGTATATTCCGGGAATCCGTCCGGGAAAGCGCACGGCAGACCACATCGACAGGGTTTTGACCCGTATTACACTTGGTGGTGCCATATATGTTTCGGCAGTATGCGTGCTTCCATCCATTCTGATATCAAAGTTTAACGTTCCTTTTTATTTTGGAGGTACTGCACTTCTGATTGTTGTGGGGGTGGCGATCGATACGATTCAGCAAATAGAATCTCACATGTTGACCCGACACTACGAAGGATTTTTAAAAAAGGGCGGTGCTAAGACCAAGGGTCGATTCTGATAAACGGGAGACGGGGGATACAATATGGCAAAGGAAGAGGCGATTAAGGTTGAGGGCACGGTGCTAGAGACATTGCCCAACGCCATGTTCAAGGTAGAACTGGAAAATAAGCACCAGGTACTTGCCCATATTTCCGGGAAAATGCGTATGCATTTTATTAAAATTCTGCCCGGAGATAAAGTTACGGTTGAGCTTTCACCATACGATTTGTCCCGTGGCAGAATAACATACAGATCAAAATAAAGAGGTGATCGGTTACCCCTTACCAAACTAAAGGAGTATGGCGGATGAAAGTCAGAGCATCGGTTAAGAAAATATGCGCCAAGTGTAAAATAGTTCGTAGAAAAGGGGTTGTAAGAGTTATCTGCGAAAACACGCGACACAAACAGAGGCAAGGATAAAGGAGGATAAACTTTGGCAAGAATTGCGGGCGTTGATTTGCCGAGACGTAAACGGATTGAGATAGGGCTGACATACATTTATGGCATAGGTCCTAGCATATCAAAGCGTATACTCCATAAGCTTAATATTGACCTTGATACCAATACAGATGATTTGTCAGAGTCTGATGTCAATAGAATCCGCAAAGTAATTGATGGCGAATGCAAAGTTGAAGGAGAACTTCGTACAGAAGTTTCCATGAATATCAAGAGATTGATGGATCTGGGATCTTATCGTGGACTTCGACATCGAAAATCGCTTCCGGTGCGGGGACAGCGGACAAGCACAAATGCACGCACACGAAAGGGCCCCAAAAGGTCTGCTGTTAAGAAGAAAGGCGGAGTTAAAAAGAAGTAAAACAATATGAGACAGAGGCATAATACATGGCGAAAAAAATCCGGACTAAAAAGAGGGAAAAGAAGAATATATCTACCGGCATCGTACATATCCAGTCAACTTTTAACAATACAATCGTTACAATTACTGACCCTGCCGGAAATGTTATAGCTTGGTCAAGTGCTGGTGTTCAGGGATTTAAGGGGTCACGAAAGAGTACTCCATTCGCTGCTCAGCTTGCGGCGGAGGATGCTGCCAAAAAGGCCATGGAGCATGGAATGAAAAGTGTTGAGGTGTATGTCAAGGGTCCTGGAGCCGGCAGGGAGTCTGCTCTCCGGTCGTTGCAGGCTGCAGGATTCAATGTTGTTATGATTAAAGATGTGACGCCTATACCTCATAATGGTTGCAGACCGCCAAAAAGACGCAGGGTTTAAAAAATTGATTATTGATTATTGACGATTGACTATTTAATGTGGTGCTTTGC
>DAOVAE010000130.1 GCA_030671225.1 Desulfobacteraceae bacterium | reverse complement strand
ATTTCGCATTTTCTGGACATGCGAGAAAGCATTACCGGAAGAATTCCCGAGCTTCACGGTCTCCAGGTGGGGGCAGGAGTAATCCTTTCCGCCTCATGTTACCGAAATCTGGCATTGCTTGAAGAAAAGGATTTGAAAAACACTGCCGAACATATTTTTGAGGCCGATGCCGGAAAGATTCCTTACGTGTGGGGCGATCTGGCCGGCGAGGTTGAAAAAAGGTTTTCAAAAAAACGCGATCATCTCCTGGCACTCGACAGATTGCTGCCCGAAAACTGGCAAACACTAAGGATGCTTTTCAGCAAGGTAAAAAAACCACAATATTTTATCGACCTGATCCGGCGTGCAGGATTTGAGATGACTCTTGAATCGCTTAATCTTTCAAAGGATGAATTTCATCTGGCTGCATTATCGGCCCGAACCATTCGGGAACGGATTACCGTGCTGGACATTTCGGCGCATACAGGCGTTCTCGAAAACGCGACCCGAGAGACACTGGAACTGCTGACCTGAGTTTCTTTTTACATGCGGCACATTTTAAAACTAACACAATTCCCTCAAAAAAACGGTTGAAGCTTCGTCTCTTTCTCTGTGATTACAAACACGCATATGATACTTTACGATGATTGTAGTTCGGTTTTAATAAAGGCTACAGCCGTGGTTTTTTTCTCCTCTCTTTGTGAACAAGTTCTAATTTTTCTATTATGGCATCGGTTACAAAATCCTGTATAGTAATTTCCTTTTCAGCGCAAAAGACCTTTACTCTTTTAATTAAGCCTTTCTGTATCCTGGTGTTAAGCATCTTAGTTTCGGTTTTTTCCGGGGTTGTCGGTTTACTTTCCATATTTGCTCCTTTCATACAGACTTCTCAAAACGATTCTCTGAAAGCCTTTATTCCGGGTGATCTATCTTTGGTTAAGTGTTTATTTATGTTTTGGTTTATTCCTTTTACCTTAATCGTGAGGTAGAGATCTGATCAAAATCTTTTTTTCAAGTAGTTCTAACAATCCGGTTTGGACAACAGGCCGTCAAGATTTAACAACAATTATATTTTCTTTTCCATCATTATTTTAAGCATGGTATCGTCTACTTTTGCCATACCAATTTCACTAATTCTGCTTAAATAATAAATTGTTTCTTCAGCCGTTTTTCCAACAAAGCCTTCTAACTCGGTAATGCCATGATTATTTAAAGCCATATAAGCTGAACGGATGGCCGAATCCGTGGAGCTGACCACTTTTAAAGCACATCCCCCTTTTGCGCCATCACATAGCATTCCACCAAGATCGCTTATCAGGTTATTGACGGCTAAAGTAATTTTTTCCAAATCTTTTCCTTTTTGCTGATAAACGATAGCAACAGATGCACCCACACCGGCCGCTATCGAGCAACCACAAAGGGGTGATAAATCGCCGGTAAAACACTTTATATAGCTGTTTATCAAATGTGATAAAGCAATACTTTGAAGTATCTTTTTATATTGGATCTTAAAATATTTTCCAACATTATAAGGGACTAAAATAGCGACAATTCCCTGATTGCCGCTCCCGCCACTCGACATTGCCGGGAAGTTCAGGCCGGCCATTCTGGCATCTGAAGCAGAGGCGGTTAGTATCTTGCTGGAGGAAAAAATACCATCCAAAAAGTACCCCTTCTTCACCAGATCGGAAAGATAATAACCGACTTTTTTTAGCTTTAACCCTGCTTCGGAAATCTTCATGTTCATATCAATGCCGTGCTGGATATAGTTATAATCCTCGTCATCTATGTGCTCGGCCAAATCAATCAAGCCGGATATTTTCATTCCCTTGAGTATGGGTTTATATTCTTGACTATCGAACGTTGTTTCATTTCTCTTTTTCTCAAAAATTGGTCGATCATTTTTTTCCAGGCGAACAAGATTCGTATGGCCATTTTCAATCACTGCCCTGGCTGAACCCCTTTCGGTTTTAATAAAAACGGCAATGTATAGATCAGTTTTGGACTCATCGTAAGTAACTTTTGCTTTTTTTGCTCGAATCAATTCTTTGGCCAGGATTATCATATCCTCTTTAGTCCCCTTTAAAATCTCCATCTTCAATTCAGGCTGTTTGATTAGTGCTCCGAGAACGCCGGCAATTAGATTCCCTTTTTCCCCGCCGGTATTAGGCACTGTTATAGCCAAACCGTTTTTATACACCCCGGGGTCGACGGTTATATTTATTTCTTTAATCCCGCCTTTGATTTCTTTAGCGGCTATGCTGGCAGCATATGCTACCGCGATAGGCTCGGTACATCCTAATGCAGGAAATACTTCGTTTCTTAGAACCTCTTTAAAGAGATTCAATTTGCTCATCATTTACTCCTTGTCTTTAGGTTATATCCATTGGACACTTCTTGTTACCCGTACACCTGCATCTATCATTTCACGTACAGCGGATTCAACAGCAGACAATCCACCATACAATGAAGACTGTATAAATCTGCTTGTACGCGCTCCGGACAAACTTAAATCCACAACAACTTGAAGCTTACTGTCCTTGAAATATTTTTGTGTTTCAATTGAAGATATTCGTATGCAGCTGTTTAAAGTACATCCCCCTATAACTAATATTTTCTTGCCATCATTAATAAAACTTTCAACCCACTCGCGGAAACCATTTGTGCCCGGGAATAACACACTGTTTCCGGGTTTAATGAAATAAAGCTGTTTAGTATCGATTATCCCGGTGAATGCATCGTCCCAATCATAGCTACAAGGTGGAAACGGGCATCTAGTAAACATCGTTTCAATGAACCTGTAGTTTTCATTTAAAAGTCGAGCACATTTCTCATATGCCAATTGTATGGGTTTAACTTCAAGCTCGGCTTTAGAACCTATTGATTTCATCCAAACTCCTTTTGTAAAGGATCGTTGAGGATCGATGATCAACAATGCTGCATTATCGGTGGAAATGTTAGGTTTATTGTTATCCAGATTTTTCAGAAAATTCTGGTAGTTATTTGCAACGTCAAGATTGGCTATATGTTTTAAAAGTAAAATCAAATCATTACATGTTTTGTCATATAATTTTGAACTATGCTGTTTTTTATTAATTTTATGAATATCTGATATTTTTTGTTTTGAAATTAAAAATCTTCTTGAAGCAGTTGTAGTTAAAAAATATGGTGAATTTAGCAGCACTCTGCCAAACGGGCCATTAGGGTCTTCAATAATTTGTGTCATATACGCTATGAAATTATTCTTGGAGACAGGTTTTAGTACTGTAAGGAGATCGAAAACAGCTAAAATAGGTGCTTCATTCCAGTGCCATCCCATACGCCGGGCGGATTCATGGAGCTCTGATCTAGAAAGTTCTCCATTTTTGTTTAGATCTAATATGTTAAAAAGTTCACTTAAAGTCACTTTAAGGTGTTTATTCGGGGGATAGCACGAAATAAGTTTTGGTGGACATATTGCCTGCAGCTGCATTGCAGCGTGTATTTAGTGATTCTTCCAGACGCTTCATGAACATTGACACTTTTAGAATGTGAGACCTTTGCAAAACGCCCCCTTTTGCTCAATTCCGGCGTCAGGCTCAAATTTTAATCCTCAAAATACTCAATGTATTCCTGTGGTTAAAATTATCGCCTTCCTTGGCCTTGAACAAAATTGGACATTTTTCAAAGGTCTCAATGGGTCACCTAGCTAAAGAAATGAACAGGGGTATGGAATGACGATCACCCGAAACTTCCCTGGTAAGACCGAGTTGCCAGTCAACACATTTGGCACGGCCGTCGAGCAGCCGGTTGACTTCCTGAACCAACCCGCTGATATTGATTATCTGATGGCGGGCAAATACGTTTGGCAATCCATATGTCATATTGCAATTGAGGCATTTGCCGGGACGCTGCGTGAGGCGTAGCTCAAATTCAAGCCGGTCTTGCCCTTGTCCCTTGAATTTAAGGCTGATATTATAAGCACCTTCCGCCGGATCTCCGAAAAGGGCATCAAAAAACCGGTCTGCCCGATCTTCAGGAAACAATTCTTTCAAAACATCCGTGGTGAAAATATCATTGAAACGCTCTGCCGTCATGACCCTTTCTCCTTGAGATTAC